>JAQRMR010000019.1:0-10674 GCA_028599115.1 Methyloprofundus sp. | reverse complement strand
AACCTTGGATATGAGCTAAAAGATGTCATTACGTGTTTAGTAGCTCTAACTGAGTCTAGTTTTCATAAAACATTACACTATGATAACAGTGCTGATATAGATGATGTATATCATATTAAACATTTTAACCCTGTTACTGACAGCACTGACTCTCTTTATATTAAGTTTTGTCTTATTAATGAGAATTTAATGATTGATTTAGCTTCATTTCACTTATAAGTGAATATCTCTTCCTAGCTCATTTTTTATTCCACAATTCACTAGATCTAAATTTATCATTGACGCATTAAAAGCTACCCTTTTAATATGTCAATGATAAACATAAAAACGTTAGGATAAAACATGTGCCTCTGCCATAAATGCCAGTCAAATAATATTACTCTACATTCAGGACTAGAGGAATATACCTATAAAAATGCTAAGCACTATATTGAAACTGAATATTCATTTTGTAACACTTGCAACAGAGAGTTTATTTCAAAAACTCAAATCCTTGAAAATGAAAAGAAAATTCGTGACTCAAAAAAACAAATTGATGGACTTTTATCTGCCAGTGAAATTAAAGCCATACGAGAAAAGTTACACTTAAGCCAAACGGATGCAGCCAGTATTTTTGGTGGTGGAAAAAATGCATTTTCTAAATATGAAAGATCAGAAGTTACCCAAAGTATGGCTATGGATAAATTATTAAGGCTGACACTTAAAGATAGATATATATTCAGAAAGCTCGTTGATTTATCTGATATACAGCATGAATCATAGAATTAGGGTCAATGCCATAAGTCAATAAAAAACATTCTCATCACTTTGCTACTTCAAATAGCAAAGTGATTACCGCTCTCGGAAAATAGGCTCAAACCTTACATTGCCACATTGCAATAACTGAATTAGATACATTCTCATTTATTACAACACGCTGGCTGGGGAGAGAATCAAACCCCAACAGGGTTTACGCCGCAACCGATAAAATGTTGAGGTGGTATTTGCCCCTCCCAACTTACGTACTATTAAGGTGTGGGCACAGAAGGTAAATTATTTAGATAGACTGAGCATGCATTATGTTCAGGCTGGGATAGCGGGATAGCGGTATAGCGGATTCGGTGCCATCAACCAAGCAGCTCTTGCCCGTTTATTTAATATTAGTGTTTCTACTATTCAAAAATGGGAGCAAGGAGATAAAAAACCTACTGGTGCTTCAAAAAAGTTACTTGATATTATAGAAAGAAAAGGACTAACCGCGTTAGTCTAAAACAAACATAACAACGTGATAATTGACGTTTAATCAAAAGCTTAGCTATTAAGTTTCCTTCCCACTGTTAGGCTATAAGTAAGATAGAAATAACTAAAATTTTTAGGCTTGGCAATCGCTGGTGCAGTGTTTGTTGCTATCTTTTTCTATACATCACAGCTTAAAAGTATGATAAATAATCTAATCAAACAATGTCAAAATGAGCAATAAATATACGTCACTTACAATGAATATTTTGGTGGATGAAGAAAGTATAACCGTCTGTTACAATAAAGAGTTTATGTTTCCATTGATGGTTTTTATGCCTTCATTATTAGCTATGATCCTGTATTTATACACATTGCCAGAACTCCTAAAGTGGGTGTTAATATTTTTCTTTGCTGCATTACTATCGGGTTTAGTTGCTCACCTAAGAAACTTTATTAAGGGAGAGGATGTATTTCTTTGGCGGGTAGATCATTCTGGTTTTTTCTTTCAAGCAAATCGAACCAATTTTTTCACACTAAAACCTCCCGTTTTTTATTCATGGTCAAAAATAAAGCAGATACTATACGTAGAGAAATATACAACACTTGACCAAGAATCAGACAGGGTTACGATTAAAAAAGTGCTTTTATTATTTAGTACTGAATCAGCACAACCGAAGACATTAGAATGCCCGCACCGTAAAAAGGTAGGTTTTGAATTGTTTAACGCTATGAATGCATTATCTTCCAAAGGTACAGCTTTTGAGTTTTTGGAAAAATATGATGATTCTAAATAAAGGCAGCTTAACGTTACCCTCAAATATCATTCATAATGACGATGACATGAAGTTGCACACTAAAAATATTCGCTTAATTTTTACAAACCCTTATACAAGCACAAAGGAAAACTGATGTTTGAAATAGCAGAGCTAGGGCACCACATTAAGAAATCAGACTTTAACCGACAAGTACCGGAATTAAGAACAGAGTTATTGATGCTCCAAAATCAATTACGCAGTTGTGATTTCCCTGTTATTGTCTTGATTTCTGGGGTTGATGGTGGCGGTAAAGGCGAAGTTATTAATTTATTGAATGAATGGCTAGATACTCGCTATTTACGGACTAATGCTTTTTCAGAGCCTAGTGATGAGGAACGTGAGCGCCCCGTTTTTTGGCGGTTTTGGCGAACGTTTCCCCCCAAAGGGCAGGTCGGAATTTATGTGGGGTCATGGTATAGCGATCCTTTGTCACGCCGCGTTTATCAAAAAATTAATGATGCACAATTAAATGTCGAACTATGCCATATTAAACAGCTAGAAAAAGAGTTAACTGATGATGGTGCTTTAATTATTAAGTGTTGGTTACATTTAGAAAAAGGAGCACAAAAGCAGCGTATTAAATCTTTAGAAAAAAATCCTGACACCAGCTGGAAAGTAACAAAACGTGATAAAAAACATTTAAAAATGTATGATGATTTTATCGAAATTTCTGAAAATGTTTTATTAAAAACCAGTACTGTCAATTCACCTTGGTTAATTGTTGATGGCTCGGATGTTCATTATAGTAGCTTACGTGTCGGTCAACATATTTCAGAGCGGCTTACAGCGCATATTGGGCAACAGCGATTACAAGAAAATACCCAAAAAGCAATTATCTCCCCATCACCTAAACCAGTAAAATTAACGCAACAAAGTATTTTAAACTCTTTAGATTTATCTTTAAGCCTGAATAAAAAAGATTACCTGAAACAACTCGCCTATTACCAAGGTAAATTAAATAAATTATCACGGGAATTTAGGGAGCAAAAACGTTCTGTCTTATTGGTTTTTGAAGGTTGGGATGCTGGCGGTAAAGGTGGTGCTATTCGACGAATTACGCAAGCTATTGATGCACGAAGTTATCAAGTTATTCCTGTTGCTGCACCGACCGATGAAGAGAAACAGCAGCATTATTTGTGGCGATTTTGGCGACATGTTCCCCGCGCCGGAATGACTACAATTTATGACCGTAGTTGGTATGGGCGCGTGCTAGTTGAACGCGTTGAAAATTTTGCCAGCAAAGCCGAATGGCAACGCGCTTATTCTGAAATTGTTAATTTTGAAGAAGCTTTAACAACCCACGGAACCTTGGTGTTAAAATTTTGGTTACATGTCGATAAGGACGAGCAATTACGCCGCTTCAAAGAGCGCGAACAAATCAGTTATAAAAAACATAAAATCACTGAAGAAGATTATCGTAATCGTGAAAAGTGGGATGATTATGAATTAGCCATTAATGAGATGATTTCACGAACAAGCACCAAAACCGCACCTTGGGTATTGGTTGAAGGCAATGATAAGTACTATGCCCGTATTAAAATATTAAAGACTTTATGCGCGAGCATGGAATTGCACAATAAAATAAAACCTGACAATCCTGGAGGCTAAGGTAAGCAATCCCTCATAGGATTCACACGGTAACCTAGGGGCTTTTTTAGAATAAAAAGCAAGCTAGGAGATATGAAGGGCAAAACCCAAAGCCAAGTTAACCGCGCCCTTAATGTCTTAAACATCCTTTTAAGGAGAAAATAATGAATATACTTATTACTGGTGGCACTGGTTTTATTGGTTCAGCGCTTTGTTCTCGTTTATTAAAAGAAGAGCATAAAATTGTCGTGCTTAGCAGACACCCTGAAAAAATTAAGCCTCCGATTAAAGCAATCACCGACTTAAATGATTTAAAAGCTAGTGACGTTTTTGATGTTGTTGTTAATTTAGCAGGTGAACCTATTGCAAACAAACGCTGGAGTGACAAACAAAAGCAGAAGATTTTTAGTAGCCGTATTGATATCACAGAAAAACTTATTGCAACCTTTTCAACATTAGAAAATAAACCTAAATTATTAATTAGTGGCTCAGCTATTGGCTACTATGGTATTGATAAAACAGACCACGTTATTGAAGAAAAAGATCAAGGTGACAATAGTTTTTCTAGTGAGTTATGCCAAAAATGGGAAGCCGTTGCCTTAAAAGCAGAACCACTCGGAATCCGCACTTGCTTACTACGAACTGGGATTGTTTTGGGTAAAAATGGTGGCGCATTAAGTAAAATGTTACTTCCTTTTAAACTAGGCCTTGGAGGAAGAATTGCTCATGGTAAACAATGGATGTCTTGGATTCATATTGATGATTTAGTTGGAATTATTTTGTATTGTATAAACCATGATAATTTGAACCGCGCTGTTAATGGAACATCACCTAAGCCAGTAACAAATCAAGTGTTTACTAAAACGCTTGGTATGTTGTTAAAGCGGCCAACCCTTTTACCAATGCCAGCAATGCTTATAAAGCTATTAATGGGGCAAATGGGGGAAGAGTTGTTATTAGCAGGTAAGGAAATTGTACCTAAAAAGGCTTTAGATGCAGGTTATACTTTTAAATACAAAACACTAGAAGAAGCTTTAATCAATATAGTTTAAATGTAAGCAATAGCCTGATTAATAGGGTGTCCACTGTTTATAAGATAAAATAACTTAGAACGATGACTCACTATGGCATTAAAGCCAAAAAAATCTTAAAGCTCTCAATCTCTAATTTCTATTCCATTAGGCCAGAAAATATAGCTGACCTATAATATTCTTGTTTGAGTTAATACCTGAGAGCAAATCACTATGTTTATCTACCATTACCTCTATTTTTTACACAGATTCAATTAATTACACCCTATTTATGGCATTATCTGACGGCATTAAAAAACGAGAAACGCTTTTAAGCCTAACTAATAAGTTGGATAATTTGCCTATGCTTCCCGTAGTTGTTACTGAATTAATGGCTTTGTCTCCAGATGATGAGGAATTTTTTGAAAAAGTTTTAGCACTCGCAAAAAATGACCCTCCTTTCTCTATAAGGCTGCTGAAATATGCAAATTCAGCCATCCAATTCCCTGCAAGCACCATTACAACACTACAAAGCGCTATTACCCGAATTGGCACAAACAAGGTTCATAACCTTATCTTTTCTATGTCTGTCTTACGTGTTTTTATTCCAGCAACACAAGGGCAGCGTAATCTATGGGCCCACGCCATTCAAGTTGCTATTACATCTCAAACGATAGCTGAACTAGAGCCTTCGCTAGGAGTTGACCCTGAGCATGCTTATGTATGCGGACTTATGCATGATATTGGTAGGTTTATAATGTTCGATGAGTCTACTGAGGAGTTAGGAAAGATTGATGAGACTAATTGGACGACTCCAGAACAACTGATTGATGTCGAAATGGAACTATGTGGGTTTAATCATGCCGAACTGGGGTGGCATGCCTGTAAAAAATGGAAATTACCTAAAATTATAGAGTTATGTGTTAAAGAGCATCATAACTATGGCTTGCATACCAATAACCCTAAATTTAAAAAACTTGAAAACTTAATTCATATTGTACAAATGGCTGATTTTTTCAGCGTACTAATACTGGTAGAGCCTGAAGTTTTATCCTTACCTCCCAAAAAACTTGAGCAAACAATTGCCAAACACTGTATTTCCACTCAATGGAAGGAGGCTCCTTGCTCCGCTAAGCAATTACAAAATATCGCACTGCAAATTTATAATCAGTCAGAAGAAATATTAGCTCATTTAGGAATAAGTAGCTCTTAAAATAGAGAGTTAATTGAAAAATTAGGCTATGTCACCGTTAAGTGTGGAAAAATAAACCAACTTGAAAGGGGGCGTATATCATGTAGCCCGTATGCAGGCACGGAATACGGGGGGGGTCGCGGATCGGTGTATTGTAAAATACTAAAAGATAAATTAAGGTGAGGTTTTCATCGCTATAGCTTCTGTGTATTACACTCCCGTATTACGTAAGCTTCATACGAGCTACAACTGCATAGGTAGGGTACTGTTACAGCTTTATAGATAAAAATAAAGTCCAGAAAAGTGGCTCAAAACTAATGGCCAATTTTGGTATAGAATAAATCCAGAAATCTTTATAAAATCCCCCGATATGTTTCGAGCTGACCTTTTAAAAATCACGGTACAACGTGGTGAAACCTAACATATAACTACTCCGTTAGGCCAGGAAATATAGCTGACCTATAACACTCTTGATGGAATTAATACTTGGGAGAAAATCACTATGTTTATCTACTCATTACCCCTATTTTTTACACAGATTCAATTAATCACGCCCTTAGAATTACTGCTAATCGTTTTTTTTATTTTTATTGTCAGCTATTTAACGCTGCCCTTGCCGAACAAAGATAAGGAATGCATCCCCTTAAAAGGACTTTCACTTTACCAGTATTTACTTTACGCTTGGGTAGGTCACTTAAAACTATGGGTCATTTTCTGGCCTTTTTTTATCTTACTCAATATCAGTTTATTTGTAACTGATAGCTTAGCGATACAAGGTCATTTCACGGTATCAAGTTGGGATGAAATTCATTTTATGCTGCTGACCCCTATTATTTTTTGGACACTGTCCATTTGGCGTAACTCCACTAATACTAATTATCCCGTAGGCGCTGCAGCAGCGCGCCTTGCTGTCCTAACTGTCTTTTTTGAATATGCATTAAAATTAGTGATACGGGATGATTACCCACGTATCTTTTTCTCTTGCCAGGATATTATTCTAGATTATGCCGCCTGTTTCTAATGTCTTAGCTCCGCCATAACGTAACCGCAATAATGCTAGCTGAGCTGGTTTTAACAAGGGTATTAAAATATTAATACCTCTAAAAGTTGGACTCATTCGTTTTTGTGGTGCTATAACAGCCCATAACACCGCTATTTATTTTTCTTATCAATTAAGGAGCTAGTGTTATGGAAATCACTTTAAATCATACAATTGTTCCAGCCTATAACAATGTTGTCTCCGCAAAATTTTATGAAGCTATCTTTGGTTTTAAGTTTGTCAAAGAGTGGGGGCATTTTGCTGTCGTCACTGTTAATTCAACATTAACCCTAGATTTTCAAACAAAGAAAGATTTTTCATCGCTACATTACGCATTTAAAGTGACGGATGAGCAGTTTGATTTAATCTTTAATCGCTTGCAAAAAGCACATATCAAATATGGCAGTGAGCCTTATGATTTAGAAAATAACGCAATAAATCATAAATATGCTGGGCGTGGTGTCTATTTTAAAGATCCCAATGGGCATGTGCTAGAAATTATTACGGCAGATTATATTATTGATTGAAGCACTTTTAAAAAAACGCTGCTAACGTGCTAGCACATACAAAAGTCTTCCTAAAATGAAGGTCATACCATGATGAAATTTAATAAAACAAAAAGCCTGATAACGTCTTTTATCGCTTTAACTACGTTTTCTAGTGTTCATGCAGGCGAAGTCAGTATCTTAGCTGCCGAATTCCTTAAAACTAACAATAACTGGCGAGTCAACGTAACACTTAAACATGGTGATACTGGCTGGGATCATTATGCCAATATTTGGCAAATTACGGATGTTAACGGTAATGTCTTAGCAAGCCGACTGCTGCAACATCCTCATGTCAATGAACAACCTTTTACCCGTGCTTTATCTGGGGTATCTATACCCAAAGGCAGTACCAAGCTTTATATTGAAGCTCACGATAAAGTACACGGTTGGGCAAAAAATAAATTAAGCATCGATTTAAATAAGGCGACAGAAGGGTACTTAAAAGTCGAAGCCAAATAGCATTTTATTGAAAAAGAGGCAGGTACATGAAAATTCAAAACTTATTAGCTTTATCAGCACTAGTCATTTCTCCTCTTGTTAATGCAGGAAATACAAACCTTCTAAACTCTAATGGCATTAAGTACCCAGAGGGGTGGCGAAATTGGGCAACAATTTCTGTCTCACACCGAACTGATAACAACACCTTGCGCTTAATCGTCGGTAATAGTATCGCCATTACAGCGATTCAGTCTGGGAATACTCAGCCTTGGCCAAATGGCTCTATTATCGGAAAAGTCGTTTGGAAGGAGGCCGTTTTAGAAAGCTGGAAAGCAGCGATTGTGCCTAAGCAATTAGTACATACAGAATTTATGTTTAAAGATTCTAACAAGTACTCAAAAACGCAGGGCTGGGGCTGGGCGCGTTGGGTAGGGCTTGATCAAAAACCTTTTAATAAAGGGGCTCAGGTTTGTTTTTCATGTCATAGCCCTGTGCAACATCGTGACTGGGTTTTTACTGAGCCTGCTGAATTTCCAGAGATTACACATCGCTATTGATAAGGTAAATACTCAAAAAATAACCAATTCAGTTCTAGAGTTCTGTATAGCTCTCCTGAAATATAAAGGGCCATTATGAATATTAAAAAGAAGAATTTCCTACAAGTATTCGGTTTAGCTTTGCTATGCCTTATAAATATTAATGCATTTGCAGAAACGAGGATTGCAATTCTTGAATTTGAATTGAAAGATTTAACCCTTGCTCCCCGCGTACCTTCTGAAATTGAAAGAACAGCCTCTATAAAGCCATTGTTGGAAAAAGAACTGAGAGGTGCTGGTTATACCATTGTTAATATTGACCACCAAAGTCAAATTAACTCTAATGCTGGAAAGGGCTATTTATTTGATCATCATGATGTTGCTGCAGAATTAGGTAAAAAGTTTAATGCGGATTATGTTTTAGTTGGTAGATTGCATAAACCTAGCTTTTTGTTTGCCTATTTAATGGGGCATTTGGTTAGAGTCAATGACGGCAAATTAATAGGCAACTATATTTCCGAAGCTAAAGGTCCAAACAAAAAATTAACCATAAAAACAGTGGAAAGCCTTGCTGTAAAAATCGACAGAACACTTGACAATCGTTATACACCACCTCCCTCTAAAAAATAGTGCAGCTCCTTTTTTATTAAGCTCTTCGCTGAGCAAGCAAATAGTTCACGTTATTAGAAGATTTATATATTAGCTTATTTTAAAAGGGGTAAAATCAAAGTCTAATTGATTAACAATAGGCTTTACGGTGCTTGATAATAAAGAAAAGCTAAAAATACTCATCGTAGATGATGACTTAGAAATACAAAATTTATTAAGTGACTATCTAAATAAACAAGGTTACTCAGTCACAGCTTTAAGTGATGGTACCGCCTTAGATCAGTATTTGAAACAGTCAACTGCTGACGTTATTTTACTTGATTTAATGATGCCTGGTGAGGATGGCTTAAGTATTGTCAAACGATTAAGTGGACAAATTGATATTCCTATTATTATGTTATCCGCATGTGGTGAGGATATGGATAAAATCATTGGCCTAGAAGTTGGTGCCGATGATTATTTAGCCAAACCTTTTAATCCACGAGAATTATTAGCCCGCATCCGTTCAGTTTTACGCAGAAACAAAGGTCATAGCCATAAGCAATCTAGCAATGTTTATCAGTTTGGCCCATTTACTTTAGATAGTGATAAACAAGCTTTACTACGTGATAATGAAACCATTGCTTTAACCAGTGGTGAATTTTCGCTGTTACAGATATTAGTTAAAAATTCGCAACGTGTTTTAAGCCGAGATAGCCTGCTGGAACAACTAAAGGGCTATGACTGCTCCCCTTTTGATCGAAGTATTGATGTACGCATTATGCGTTTGCGTCAAAAAATAGAAATTGATTCTACCAAGCCCATTTATATCAAAACAATATGGGGCAAGGGCTATCAGTTTATGTTGAGTTAATAACGATGAAATTACCTAAAAGAGCGAATAGTTTATTTCTTAAAACCAGCTTAACTTTGGCCTTTGGTTTGTTCTGTTTTAGCCTAATTTCAATTCTATTAATTTTTAATTTTATATTAAGCCCAGTAGCATCTCGAGCAGCAGATGACTTTGGTGGTTTAATGCATATTTTAAGTAAATCTTGGTCATTAATGCATGAAACTGAGCGACCAGCATTCCAAGAACACCTATTACAACAGCACTCCCTGCTGGTGACCGACGAGCAGCCTCTTTCCATCCCATTAGAAAAATACTACCCCTACCTTTTTCGATTAGAAAATGCATTGCACCACCATTCTGGGCACAAAATTCAGATTCATCAATCCATTACAGATGCCGAGTATTTTTGGCTATCGATCCCTCATGAACAGCAAACTGTTCATATTGGCTTTGAGCATAGTCGCTTGGGACCACACCCAGTTAAAGCTGTCATTGGTATTCTTATCGCGGCTTTATGCCTTATTATCATCACCACCGTTCTTTTAGTTCGGCGCATTACCAAACCTATAACAACACTTTCGTATGCCGTTAATTTATTAGGATCTGGAGATTTATCCACAAGATTACCCGAAACGGGTGCTGAAGAATTAGTTCAATTAGCACACCAATTTAATAAGATGGCAGAGGAAATCACACAATTATTAAATAATAGAAACTTATTATTTGGCGGGATTTCACATGATTTACGCACCCCGTTTACCCGTATGAAGATTGCTTTAGAGCTGATAGAAGGTAAGGAAAATACGAGCTATATTCAAGGCATAAAAAAAGACTTAGATGAAATGACCAA
>JAQRMR010000018.1 GCA_028599115.1 Methyloprofundus sp. | reverse complement strand
GCTATTTTTAAACATTATGCAGACCGTCAGCAACAGTTTCTGGATTTTGTTTTAGAGCATTATATAACTGAAGGTGTTGATGAACTGGAGGTAGAAAAGCTCCCCATATTGCTGGAATCTAAATACCAGTCAGTTAGAGATGCAATGACCGAACTAGGTAGTGTGACTGAAATACGTGATGTGTTTATTGGCTTTCAAGAGCATTTGTACACTGGGCAAAGGAATTAACGTTATGGAAATAAATGAAATAGTCTATGTTCTATCTAACCCCGCAATGCCTGGGCTAGTTAAAATTGGAAAAACCACCCAAGCAAGATGTAAAGTTAAGAATGAATCAGCTATACACTACGAGTGTACCAGTACCTTTTGAATGTGTTTATGCCATAGAAGTTAACGATTGTTCAAAAGTAGAATCAGCACTTCATCTTGCCTTTGGCCCATGTAATGGTTCTAATGAAACAGCGCGTTGCCAATTATCCTGTAATTCTTGTTGATGAGTTTGTATCCATTCTTGGACTATTTTACGTGCTTTATGGGGTAACTTGCCGACTAACACTTCCCCCATCGCCAATACCCATTAATGCTTCGTGCCCCTGATATTCAACATGAATAAGCGGAGGGTTATGATCATCATGATACATCCGAATGTATATGCCGAAAAAATAGGAAGTCACTGGCATTTATCTTATTCCTTAATTAATGTGTTTAACATAATTTCTCAATATGTTCAGTTTCATACAAGGTATAGCCTTCATAGTAATAACTTGCATCAATGCCTTTCATATAAATCGCACTATCATATATTTTGTCCGTTAACGCCTGTTTCAATAACACTTTAATTTCAACATCTTTAACAGGGCTGCGTTCCATCGCTAGCAGATAGTCCTCTTTATCAACAAGATTCCAATCAACAACTAGCTTAAGTTCTTTTTTTAATATCAAATCAAGCCAAATTCACGTGCTTCGTCCATTTCCCTCTCTAAACGGGTGAGCAATGTTCATTTCTACATATTTCTCAATAATTTCATCAAAGCTAGATTGCGGCATCACATCTATATTTTTTAAAGCAACTTCCAAATACATGAGCGGTGCAAACCTAAAGTTGCCTTTAGCCATATTCAACGTACGAATTTTACCCGAGAAATCATAGATTTCAGCAAACAGGTATTGATGAATATCCGCTAAAGTTTGAAAACTGCCTGCTTTGAGTGTATCTAAAAAACCGCTAGTAAAAAGCTGGTTAGCTTTTATTTTACTCAGCTTCTCCTCAACCTTTGCCAGCTCTGCCGCATTGGTTATGCTTAATTTACTCTCTAAGGTCATAAGCTGATTCTATTTTTAAATTTCTTTTTATAAGCGGTATCTTTTACTTACTAAGCTACACGTTCGATTTTTACAAGCTAATGATATTACATTATTGCGACAAACTGAGTCTTATTAGCTTAAATATCATCTTCTTTACCCCGCATTACTATTAATTGAATTTTTTGCAGTCAAAGGCAATAAGTACTGATAGCTCCCTTTACGAATATTAAAAAACACCAGTTCTGGTAAGCTCATGACAACTCCCATACCAGCACTTCTAAGTGCTTTTCCCGAATCAAACGGTAAGGCCAATCCACCATAGATGCTATACCCCGCTGCCGTCAGCAAGTTCCCTACGCCTAATAAGGGGCGACTCCAAATATTTTCACTCGTAAAAAACAAAAATACCGAATCCCTTTCATTAAACTTATAATCTATTGCTGAGAGTGTATTAAATTCTCTAAGAAAGACTTTTACATCATTTTCATCAGCATACATCTTCTCTAAAACCTGCTCTCGAAATGATTTTTTTTGTATAACACGGGTATTTTCTGCAAGGCTATCAAATGCTCTAAAGGGGATAAAGGTAGCAAAGTCGGATGTTATTTGAGAATTTAACTTAGCTAAGGTCTTATCATCAATACCTGATTGATTAATGTTTCTAAAAACCTCTGTCACACAGTTTCTCGAAAAAATATTGTAAGCGTACATCGCTATTATTTGCTGTTTATATTTCTGCTTATAATCCTCTAAGTGCTTTATCGCTGCTATTACTTCTTGCTTATCTAGTTCAGGGTACATTGCTTCAGGAAAGCTGATTGTTTTTACTGCTAGCCGTTTCTCACCTGCAACTCTAATCGCTTGAAAATAATTTAAGCCTCTTTGTCTTTCATGATAATAATTGCTCACGACTTCAAGCAAACTATAGTCTTTTTCTTTAATTTTCTTAGCTGTAAATAGCTGCTGTTTCTTCTTTTTTAAATAGCTTAAAGCTTGGTCATTTTGCGCTTGAAATAAGGTTTTATACTTTATCACTTCCTCAGCTTTTACAGCGACAACCCCTTCTTTAAAGCTGTCCAAAAAAACCAACTGCCCTGATTGAATGCTAAGCTCTAAACTCAATATTCGTGCATATAAAGCAAAGGCTGATTTCCCCCAATCAGGCCTGTTTGAGTCTACCAGCCGAGTTAAGCTTTTTAATAAATCAGTTTGGAATATTTTCAACTGCGCTATTTCTGTCTTACTTAATTTAAAATCAGCGCCCTCTGCAGTAAAGTAGTTCTTTTCATTCAAGCCAAAACCTTGGCTGATAACATCTAAAAATAATAATTGATTACTGATGTCTATCGTCTGGCTAGCAAATGAATACGGCACATTAACAAATAATGCATCACTTAGCAGTAATCTATTTTTTTGCCATAAATCATTGGGTATTGCTGATTTTTTCTTGCTCAGTTCAAGCTGTTTTTTATGTAAAAAATCATCGCCGTAAAGCTCATCAAATAAGCGCAGCAATTTAGACTGAGCACTCGACTTATTTCCTGTTCTGCTTGGTTGATCATTAAATAGCCCAGCACCTTGCAAACTCAATAAAGGGTGATCAAATTCCTGCTTAAAAAACAATAAACTTCGATTCAGTTCTTTTAATAGCTTGTCTTGTTGTTTTTGTAGGAAAAATTGTTTTGTGAAGTATTCATGTAATTGCTTAAATGCAGGGCTTGTTAAATCAACACTGGCTACATAAAAACTTCGATTTTCAAGGTAACGGTATTGATAATCGAAATCAAGATTAAGGTCTCTTACTATGCGAATAATTCCGCCATCATAATGCTGAAAGTGAAAGGTTTCTTTTTCAAATCTTAATGCGACATGTCCGCCACTGGCTGTGCCTTCATTCGCATTAATATAAAGAAATTCAAGTGCCTTTGCAGACAGTTGTGGAGAGCTAATAAAACAGAAAACGGCGCACAAAAATAAAAGAATAGTCATTCTTTTATTGTGCACAGCCAAGGAGAGTTTATGCAGAACTAGTCTTGTGATTCGTAGCCTTTTTGTATCAAATTCATTCTGGTTACATTTTTACTAGAAATGCGGATTTTATAAGCTTCATACAAACTACCCGTAATATTATCTTTTTTTAGCCCTTTACCGATCGCAGTTAATGTATCTGCATCATCTTCCCAATTAGCAATACCTGCCGCTTCTGCTAATTCAGAAATGCCTATGTTATAAGTTGCACTATCAAATTCTGCACTCGTAAAATACACATTTGTGTAATTCATAACTTGAACTTGGTAATCCTTAGTGTCTTCTTCCGAAGAGGTAGAGGAGGATGGGCTACTAATAGACTTAACTGAATCAGAAGTACTACCCGAACTAGCTGAACTGCTTTCAGAACTTGTGGAAAAAGAGCAAGCTTGTGTTAAAGGTAAAATAATAGCAGCAAGTAAAAATGATCTCATTTTCATATCAATATATTCCTAAAATGTTTTTAAAGTTTTAATTAACAACTATTTTACAGCAATCTCAAAAGCATCGGTATAAATATCATCCATAGACACGCCATTTAAGAAACCTTGCATTTTCATATTACTAACCATATCAGGGTGACCACACAAAAATAAGCGTACATTTTTCCACTCCGAGCGACTATCTATAGCAACAACATCGGCACGCCCTGGCGTAAAACCTTCCAGAACAGTTGCCCCTGAAATGCAGGGAAAATAAGAAAAATTAGTGTGTTTTTCAGCTAATGCACGCATTTCATTAACACGGTATAAATCTTCTAATACACTAGAGCCATGAAACAAAGTAATCTCACCAGTATGTCCATTTTCTAGAGCATCATGCAAAATACCAACCAAGGGAGCTAAACCCGTTCCTGTTCCAATTAATACCAACTCTTCATCTGCACGTTCAGGAATATAAAAGCAATGTCCCTGAGGTTCTGAAACCGCAATGGTATCACCAATTTTTATTTCATTATGCAGCCACGAACTAAATTGGCCATCGGCTAATGCACGTATATGGAATTCTAAAATGCCAGATTCTTGCGGTGTATTGGCAATCGAGTAACTACGCGTTAAACCATCTTCACGCTGTAAATTAACAAACTGACCGGCAAAGTATTCTTGAATATCTTGGCATTCTAATTTCAGAAGCAAGGTATTCCTGTTGAGCATACTGTTTTCTACCACAGTTCCTTGACTATATAATTCAGACTGCTCAGGCAAGCGAATTTGCATATCCTGTTCAGGATGACACAAACAAGCTAAGAAATAACCCTGCTTTTTTTGAGTATCTTTTAAACCCTTTTGAGCGGATGTAGGAGGGGCCGATCCGGTACTGCGCATCATGCAGCTCTGGCAGGTTCCTTTCTTGCAAGCAAAACTTACATCAACTTCTTCTCTGAGTAAAGTATCTAAAATAGTTTCTTCTGGAGCGTTAGTATAGGTCTTATTATCAATCGTCAGTTGCATCATGCAAACCTCTAATAATTATTCATACAAAAAAGGAGGCGATTAAGCCCCCTTTTATTTTATGTTCGCGTTTTTCTTTGCTTGCTAAACGAAGGGCGTCGATCTTGTTTAGTTGTTTTTTTATTAAACCGACCTCTTCCCATTTCTTCCACTTCTCTTTCTTTTTCTTGCTGCAGTCGTGGCTTACTTGCCCCTCTTTGTTTAGAGGGTTGATTAGCCTTTGCATTAAACATAGGCGTGATTTTTTCTGTCGGCAAACCAACAAAAGTTAATAAATCATCTAATTCTTTTTGCGTTAATTCATGAGTTTGTCTTGCCCCCAAACCATCTGGCAAGAAAATAGGTCCATAACGTACACGCATTAAACGGCTTACTTGAAACTCTAAAGCTTCCCATAGACGGCGAACTAAGCGGTTACGCCCTTCAGTGACTGTTACGTGATACCAGCGGTTTGCACCTTCACCACCGTTGAACTGAATATCATCAAACTTAGCCATGCCATCTTCTAGCTGCACACCTTCTTTTAATTGCGTTAAATTCTCTTCACTCACTTCACCCAAAATACGCACTGCATATTCACGATCTATCTGAAAAGAAGGGTGCATTAAGCGATTAGCTAACTCACCATTATTGGTAAATAATAAAAGCCCTTGGGTATTGATATCTAAACGCCCTACTGCAATCCAGCGGCCTTTTAATAATTTTGGTAGTTTTTTAAAAACAACCGGCCGACCTTCAGGGTCGTTTCGCGTCACCACTTCACCTGTTGGTTTATGATAAATAATAACCTGAGTCGGTTGAATACCAAACCTTTCCCACCGTAACGGTCTGCCTCTTAAACTAAGTGTATCTCCTTCTTTTAACCGATCACCCAATTTTACAGGTAGGCCATTTAAAGAAAGTAGACCTTCTTTTATCCAGCGTTCAACTTCTCTTCTAGAACCGACACCACCACGTGCGAGTACCTTTTGAATTCGTTCACCTTCAAGATTAGACTCTTCAATAGTAGCGTCTAATTTCTTAGTGGTATCAACGCGTTCGTCATCTTCTAAGTAAGGTTTTACATTTATTACGGGGGCTTGTGTTTTCACGCTATTTTTCTTTTTCCAAATATTTAAAGGACTACCCAAGCGATATCACATCGGTTTGATAGCTTCTTATTTTAATGCCAGCTCCAAAATCCCATTGACTTAACTTAATTTAAAAGCTATCGTCACTTGTTAATGATTTTCAACACTGCTTGTTATGGGGGCTACGCCCTGTTTTATATTTTCAAATGTTGCCTCTATCATTGATTTACCAAATCCCCCCATTTGATGGTACATGACCTGCATGAAGTTTAAGGTATTTTGAGCATCACCAGTAAATAGCCACTGACAATTATTAAAACTACACCCGCTAAGTGAAATAGGGCCAGTACCAGCATACTCAATAGTGCAGTTAGTAAAAATACACTTTTCATAACTTTGGTTATCAAGACTTACCCTAACACCGCTATAAGTATTTGATATATTTTCAATCATTTTTTAACAACACTTGAAAAACTTGGCGTAAAGCCCATAGGAGCAGTATTGTCTGTTACATTTTCATTCATTACCAGCTACATTGTTTTAATTAATTAATTTTTTTATCTCTGAATAAGCAGCTTATTTGCTTCTATTCTATTTCGTGCCTTCAAAGCATCTGTTTGCCTTGCCTGCTCGTGCGCTTGGGCACGGTTTGCATTTGCATTTCTATGAGCAGCAGAAGCTTTATTCTCTTCAGCTCTAATTAACCTTTCCTTATCCCACAACTTTTTCTTTAGTTGCTTTTTATGATTATACTTTTGCATTTCTTGTTTAAGCTCGGCAACACTTTCCTGTTGTTTTTCAATAGAAATATCCGTTCCCAAATCAAACTGCCCTCCTTTTCCCTCGCACGGTATCTGCTGATAAACTTTTTTATTACCAACATCACACTTATAGACTTCTGAAAATGCAGGGCTAGAAAATAAAATAAACACAAACAACATTAATTTCATAAAAAACCTTCTAATAAAATTTATTATGTAGTTTATTCTATCATGCTACCTAATATAAATAGAATCACGACAAAGACTTAAACGCATTACCACTGGATCGGTGATTTACCTGTTTCTTCTAAGTAATGGTTCGTTTTTGAAAAAGGCCGACTACTAAAAAAACCACGATACGATGATAAAGGCGATGGGTGAACAGACTTTAAAACACAGTGTTTCTCTGCATCAATAAAGGCTGCTTTTTTTTGCGCATAGCCACCCCATAATATAAAAACAAGCCCTTCAGAGTGCGCGTTTAATTGCTGGATAATTTTATTGGTAAACTGCTCCCAACCTTGGCTTTGATGAGCGGCTGCTTTATTTTTTTCTACCGTTAACACGCTATTAAGTAATAAAACACCTTGCTCAGCCCAGTGCGTTAAACACCCATTTCCAGGTATATCTACCGATAAATCATCACTTAATTCTTTATAGATATTAACTAAAGAAGGTGGTTTTCTGGTATGGGGCAATACTGAAAAACTCAAACCATGTGCCTGGCCTTCGCCATGGTAAGGGTCTTGCCCTAATATCACCACTTTAACTTGTTTAAATGGAGTTAAATTTAAAGCATTAAAATATTGATTCTCTTCTGGGTAAATGACTTTTCCTTGCTCACTTTCTTGCTGCAAAAAAATCTGTAATTTTTGCATGTATTCTTTTTCAAATTCATCTTTTAAATAATACTGCCAAGAAGCATCTAAAGGTAAATCTTTTAAATTTTTCATCCATCTTCACAAACAAAAAGGCCATCAAAGATGGCCTTTTATTAAACTATCTTTTCTACTAACAAGCTATTCTTCAGATTCTTTTTTTTGCTCTGAATCTAAATTTTCCTCAGCTTCGGGTACTTCACTTTCAGCTGTTTCATCCTCAATAGCTTCCTCTAAATTAGGCTCATCTTCTGCAGGTGGATCTATTTTCTCGCCATTCAATAAAGCCTTAATTTGGTTTTTATCAATTGTTTCCCAATCCATCAAAGCTTGCGCCATATTATGCAAAATATCCATATTAGCTTTAAGAATATTTTCTGCATTCAAATAGTTTTTATCGATTATTTTACGAACTTCTTCATCAATCACTATCGCCATTTGCTCAGACATGGGTTTAGCTTGAGAGCCCATATAGCCACCTTCAGTATCACCATAATCCATTGGCCCTAATTTGTCAGATAAGCCCCATTTAGTCACCATATTACGAGCAAGCTGTGTGGCACGTTCAATATCATTTGAAGCACCTGTCGTGACTTTATTATCACCATAAATTAGTGCTTCGGCGATACGTCCTCCAAATAATCCAGCAATTTGGCTTTCTAATTTATCTTTACTAGCGCTGTATTGGTCACGCTCTGGTAAAAACATGGTAATCCCTAAAGCACCACCACGCGGCATAATACTCACTTTATAAACAGGATCATGATCAACGACATTTTGCCCAACAATAGCATGCCCTGCTTCATGATAAGCCGTCATCAATAAGTCTTCTTTGCGCATGACCATAGAGCGTTTTTCCGCCCCCATTAATAACTTATCGCGCGCACCATCTAAATGCGTCATTGTGACTAATTTTTTATTCGCTCTCGCAGCAGCAAGCGCACCTTCATTAACTAAGTTAGCAAGTTCAGCACCTGAGAAACCTGGTGTACCACGCGCCAAATCTCTAACGCTAACATCTTTATCTTGTGGGATTTTTTTAATATGTACGCTTAATATTTTCTCGCGTCCTTTAATATCCGGTAACCCAACATGAACTTCTCTATCAAAACGTCCCGGTCTTAATAAAGCTTTATCTAAAACATCTGATCTATTGGTTGCAGCAATAACAATAATTCCTTCGTTACCACTAAACCCATCCATTTCAACTAAAAGTTGGTTTAATGTTTGCTCACGTTCATCATTACCGCCACCACCAGTTCCTGCACCGCCACGTTGGCGACCTACTGCATCAATTTCATCAATAAAAATAATACAAGGTGCACGTTTTTTAGCTTGCTCAAACATATCGCGTACACGCGAAGCGCCAACCCCAACAAACATTTCTACAAAATCAGAACCTGAAATAGAGAAAAAAGGCACGCCTGATTCACCCGCAATTGCACGAGCCAATAAAGTTTTACCTGTTCCAGGAGGCCCTACCAATAAAACACCATGAGGAATTTTTCCGCCAACTAATTCGTATTTTCCTGGGCTTTTCAAAAAGTCGACGATTTCAACGACATCATCCTTAGCTTCCTCTACACCTGCAACATCAGAAAAGTTTACTTTAACTTGATCTTCTTCTAATAATTTTGCGCGACTTTTACCCATACCCATCTGGCCACCAGCACCGCCCCCGCCTTGCTGTTTGCGGAAAAAATATACCCAGACTGCAATTAACAGAATCATTGGTGCCCAGGAAATAAAAATCGTCATGAGCATCGACTCTTTTTCTTCCTCCGCGACTTTAATTTTTACGCCATATTCGATTAAATCATCGATCAAATGGATATCATCAGGATTTGTTGTTTCAAAGCGCTCTCCATTACGCAGTTTACCTTTGACTGTACTACCATCAATCACTACTTCAGAGACTACACCACTCCTAATATCATCAATAAAATCGGAGTATGGAATAGTATAGTTTTGCTCATAGCCTGGGCGCGTTGAGTTCATGAAGCTAAAAAACAAACTCGCAACCACAGCAAACATTGCGATTCTGGAAAGACTTTTGATCATTATAAATTCTCTATTTTTTGGGTCGACTTTTCTTAGTATGGTGTCAACAACGGAGTTTACAACTTAATTTATTAAAATTAGATAAGCTTTAACAAAGTAACTTTAATTATTCATTATTTTTCGGTATTCTAGCTACAACTTAAATCACACAAGGATTCACCATGTCTATTTCAGCAGAGCTTACCGAAGAACTAAATATTTTAACACGTTATAACTTAGCATCAGCCCAAGAGGGAATAAAAGTTCACCACACAGCGGCTCCTGAATTAATCGCAGCAGTAAAACGCTTACATAGCAAAGGCTTAGTTGACCAAGAAGATGGCGGCTATTTAACAGGATTAGGTATTGAAGCAGCAGAACATATCCAAAAAGCGATGATTATTTTAACAGATTAAATCCTTGAAAAATCTAGGGTTACAGACAAAGTAACCCTAGATTTTTTTGTTTACTCCACCTTTAACCCTGCTTTTTTCCAATCAGGGAACCCACTAAAGAATAACGAGCTAACTTATTAGGGCGCGAATTCAAGCAATTAATGCAACACCCTGTGATTTATTGATATCAACCTCAGCCATTAGGACGGATTTTTCAGAATAAACAGGGGCTAATCATAAGCTACGAAAATATCGTACGCATAAAGTGGCTGATTAGACCACTACATTGATTATTCAACCAAAGCTTTCAACAAAACATCTCTAGTATCAGAATAAAACTGCACATCAACTTTAGTTGCCATATCATCGGACAAATCAAATAATTGACGACGGCAACTTACTGGCATCAATACCACTTGAGCACCTTTTTCAACAGATAATTCAACAATATTAACAGCATTGTAAATAGGTTCTATTGAGCCACCTAAATTAACCTCACCAACGACAATTAAGCCGCCTCTAACTGATTTTTTAAGCAAAGCACTGCACATTGCAATTAACACCGGCACTCCTAGTTTTGCTCCTTTTTTAGAAGCATCAAATGCTCTTAATTGTAAAGAAAACTCATGGCCTCTCGGGTCTCTATCACCCACCAATTGCATTGCTTGTGAGTATAGGTTTTGTTGTGCATAGCGAACTGATTCTTGAAAAGCTTGGGGAACGGGTTTGTTTAATATTTTAATACCTGAACCAGGGCCTTCATTTACTTCAATTTTATATAGACCTTCACTATCATCAACATTATGCCCACCTTCGCTAATACACCAGGTTTGACCAGGTTCTAATGGATCACTACCAATACTTTTATCACTTTGTAATTCGGGTGTGGATACAAATTGCTCAACACCATCCGTTCCTAAAATATAACTAAAATGTGTATTTCTGTATTCTGCTGAGCCAATACGTTTTTGCTGTTCTTTAACTCGTCTTCTGGACTCTAACGCTAATCGTACCGCCCATTCCAAATCTTCATCAGAAACCTCTTCCTCCATATCAGGATAAAGTAATTTCAATAAGCCAGAAACAGTCTTATTAGTTGCATTGGTATCACGGCCACTTAAACTGCCACCATATTGCACGCGGTTTTGTAGCACGCTCACACGACTCTGAGTACGCAATCTGCTAAAACATTCAGAAAGAAAATCACTGACTAAGCCAAAGTGCTCAGTCAATAAGGAAGCATTTACTTTAGGAACATCCCAGCCTGGTAAGTAAGAATGGATTCTATCCATAAAAGCAGTATCATCACGCATTTCAGGAGGTAAAGGCCCAAACAAATGCCCAATTCGCTGTTGATGCTCGACATCCACATCAAAATTCCCAACAAACACCATGGAGCCATCAGCACGAATACTTTCTTTACCTCGACTAAATTCACCAGCCTCCATATATCCCTTCATTATATTCACGCCATCTTTGGAGTCGAAAGATATACCTGAAACTTCATCAAAACAAACAACATCATACTGACAAACCAAGCCTCGCTGACCAGTGCCATTATTAACAAACATTTTTGCAACGGTTGCTTTACCACCTGAAATCAAATGGGCATAAGGAGAAACCTGCTGATAAAGGTGGCTTTTGCCTGTTCCTCGAGGACCCAATTCAACCATATTGTAATTACGTTCGACAAAAGGAACCATCCGTAACAAGAATGCATCTTTAGCTCGATCATCTACTGCGTTTGTTTCTAACCCGACACTCCTCAACAAAAAATCTTTCCATTGAGCGGTATCCAAACCTTTCCGCCCATCAGCTAAAGTATCAAGAACATCTCTGTTAGATAATTGAATAGGCCTGATAGCTTGGATACCAAACGGCATTCCACTGGATTCCTCAGCGATAGACGCATCATACTCAAGAGTCACTTCAGCATAAAAACCACCTGTTAACATACGTTGATTATCATCTACTAGCTCATCAGTAATTCTAACTTTAGAAAGCTGTAAACTAGGTAAATGAGCAACATAACCGTTAACAGAAGTACTAAAACTAGCACTAATTAAGTCGATGAGTTTAACGGTACCTTCTTTATAAGCTTTAGCTTTAAATAACTCTTCTTCACCCGCTTTAACCGTCCTGGAAGAAAGTTGACGTTGAACAATTTGCAAGCCTTCTTCAATTTCATCTTCATCAGTCGTAGCGCAGTAGCGCCCTAACAAAAATTCAACCACATAAGTCGGTACAGGAAATTGTTTACTGAAGGTTCTTACCAGATCTTTTCTAACAATATAACCTTCAAAAACTTCGGCTACTTTATGGTCTAAATCATCAAGTTGCAAACTAGACTCCTAATTTTAATTATATGACTGGAACCACGAATGAACACGAATAGACACAAATATAAGGTTTTTTTTATTCGAGTGCATTTGTGTCTATTCGTGGTTCCGATAAACCTCACTCGGCTACGATAGTCGGCTGTTTATCCAGTAATTGCCCTTCACTATCGATTAAAACTAAAACAGCTGAAGTTCCTTCCAAATCATCATCTTCAACCATTAACGTACACTTATTATCTTTGATTTTTTTCTTGCCGCTAATACTACTATCAACATCCGCAGGTTTTGTTCGTAAAACAGCATAGACCTCATCATCTGTTTCAACTTCAACTTTACATCGAAACCCCAGCCATTTTTGGCTTTTTATTGACGCAGATGCAGAACTGGTCATTGAAACAAGGCTATTAACTTTAAGAATTGGTGTGACACATTCCTGTAGACTGAGCCCGCCATGTTCATAATGCCTACCTGCAATAAATGAACTTATATCAGCTGCCATAGCAATGGATACACTTGGATTCCAATGCCAACCGACTGTTAACTCACTGGTATTAATAGTCTCTTTCAACTGAGCACATCGCCCCCAACGCGTTTCAGCCAAATATTTTGGCAGATTAACTTTGGGTAACTCATCGGGAACAAGCAACCAACCATGGTCTGTTACCAGTCTAAATTGCCTCCAGCCTGCTAATTCAAGCTCAATAAACCGCTCAACAATCTCATCTAATAGTGGATCAATGCGCTGGGCTAACTTTAATTGCTTAACATGTCCTTCTTTATCAATATCACCGCATTCAGTCCAAGCCTTTCCTGATGGGTCACCTATCTCATCATTAGCAATAAAATGCCAACCATCTGCCTTTAATAATTTCTTTAAATGATATTGGGAATAAGATTTATCATCTGATTTTAAACTAGGCTGAAAATCGCTATCCGTTGTTCGCCCTGTAATCTGTTGATATATTGGGGTAACAGCAGCCTTAGCCGTTGACGTTACCGTAGGCAATGCTGACCAGTTAGAACTTAATTCAACTTGAAACCCACGTTTTTCAAGCTTATCAACTAATCTATGAGCAATATCAAACCGTAAGCCGTCAGTAAAAAAAACACACTCACCTGAAACTGAATATTCAGCGACCGCCTCATTTACTTCATTAGTACCTGGGTAACCTTTAGATTCAACTAAAGATTGAAAAGTACGGTTAGTTTCAGTTAACCACGGCGTATAAATAACACTTAATACCTTTTTAATAATTTCCTGTTGTGCGGGAGTAACCACACTCTTTAACGCATCTAAACAAGCCTGATCAATTTGCCAGTAACTCTCTTGATATTTTTCACCCATTTCATGAGCTGTTAGTCCCCCAGGTAGTGTTTGAGATAAATCAGCAATAATAGCTAAATATTCTAAAGCAACCGCTAAAGGTGAATACCCCATTTTTACCCAGACCCATTGACGACGCTCTGCATGGGCAGATTCTAAAGTCAAAATTGATTTTCTTGCTTCTGCCGATGACAATTCTCCAATTTTTAGCAGGCTTTTTTCCAAAGTCTTTTCTTCAGCAAGGGTATATTGCAAATAGGTTGATTGATCAGCAAATAAATCATAATGCGTATTAACTTTTGCAAGCAATTCAGGCAATTTAGGGTAAAGATGATAGGTTTCAACAAACCGTTGCCAAACCTTACTCCAAGCTCCCTCATTTGCACATAGAGATTCAGCCGCTCCTAAATCACCGTCTTTTTCAGGGTTTAATGCAAACTCTTTAGTCGTTAACTCAACAAAAGCATCCCAACGCGCACCTTTCCATTGCACTTGAATAACTAGTGGATCATTCATCCATGTTAATAAATCTTTATCAGGCGCAGACAAAACCAGCCGATTAAAATCATTCGATTCCAAGTGAGAGCCTTTTAATTCCTGTACTTTCTTATCAAACAATAAGGTTTCCAACACCCGTAATAATGCCCCCTGAGTTTTCTCGTCTCTAGCGACTTCTAAACCTAATCCACCTGAATTAGAGGTTAAAAATGCATTAACCGTCCAGTCTTTACCATTACTTTGACTCCAAAAAACACCTCGATATTGAAGCTCAGCCAAACCTTGTAACCAAACAGGGCATGATTCAATCGCCCTTAAATCAAAGCGACTAACACCAGGTAAATAAATAATAGGCGTGGAACCTTCTGGTAACTGACTTTCAGGTAAAGTGCCTGCAATAATACATTTAATCCAAATTACTGGTCCCGTCATACTATCTGGATCATAATCACCCAAGACTATCAATTCAGGTAACAGTCCCTGTAATTTATTAATAACAGGTTCCCACTGTCGTTCCTTGTCCGTCCATAACACTGCGGCAGGGGCTATTTGGATATTGGAATTATATTTTTTAGCTTCTTTAATAGAATTAACTAAGCTGTCAATAACTAGCATTTACAGTCCTTAAATTATTATGTAAGACAAATAAACACGAATTAGAGCTACTTCAAGTTCATTCGTGATTTCCATTTTATTCTGCACCCGCTGCTTTTCTATACAAGATTGTCTTTAAATAATCATCCGTCAATTCAAATACAGGTTCACAATGATTAAATTTTTTCATTAAAGGTATTATTTTAGTCCGAACGCCCATACCCCGAGCATCCACATATCCATAATCGCGAAGAACTTCCATAATAATTGGGTTTCTTGGTGAGCGCTGCCCTAGCACCATCTTATTAACCGTCATTGAATTCTGTAACGCACCAGGGCTAATAACTTCTAGCCGATCAGAATAAATACCAACTTCAATATCCACAAAACGTGTCCAATCTCTATGTGCCAATGCATTAATAAGGACTTCTCTAACAGCATCATATGGATAAAACCAATCGACTTCCCTTCTAAAACCCTCATCGATTTCACCCACTTCCTGTGTTATAAAGGGCTTAACCTGTTCAATAAAACTTTCAATAAGGCCATTATCAATTAATTGTTTTCCCGACTCAGATACATCCCATCTGCCAACCAACGGTGCGCCAATAATTAAATCCAAATTAGCCTTATACTCCTTATCTTCACCATCAAAAGCAAAGGCTCGTAAGCCAGCTTGCTTAAGATATTGTCTTGGTTTTTTCCCAAAAAGCAACAAACCAGCAACGGTGCATAAACCGTTCGCCTCATTCAAAAAACCTAAGCCAGCCAACCTTATTTCCCAGTCATCATCCGTTTTAGGAATATCAGGGTCTTGCAAAATATCGCTCAGATAGTTCTCCAAACGTGCTTTATCAAGACAATCAGAATGAGTTCTTGCGACAGGCAATACCTCTGTATGCAGCATTCCACCTAATTCAAACAAACGCATCTGTTGTTCTCGTGTCGCTAATTGAGAGGTAGAGCCAATACGAATAAATACCTTTTCTTCCCCTCGGTCTCTCAATACATAAGGCTTAGAAATACCTAAAGGGAAAGTAATAATTGCAACAAAAACACCTTCATCTATTTTAATTTCTTCGTAAAAGGGCAGTATCTGAGGATGAATTTTATCGCGTACAACATTCATCACCCACTCTTCAGCATTAGTTCTATTCAAACCTGAGATAGTGCCATCATCCTCCACACCAAGAATTATGTGACCACCCTGAAAATTAACCAAGGCAACAATTTCTTTCGCTAATTGTTCTGGTCGAATATCATCCCGTTTAAATTCGACTCCCGAGTTTTCACCGTTTGCAATAATCTCTAATAATTCAGTTTTAAGCATACAACACCTCAATATCCATATTTAACTTTACGTTGATTAAAAGCCGTTTTTCCACCTTCCAAAATACTTGCCGCCTTATCTCGAACCTTAGGCACATCAATTGCCCCTTGTGACTCATTAGGCATAAATGCCTGCCCATCAAACGAATCAAAAACACCAATCCATTCCGCATCACCAAAAACAGGTATATTGGCATTATGCGTTGCAAAGATAAATTGACGGCTAATCTTAGCCATACGCAACTCAGCAACAATCCGATCAGCAATAAAAGCATTATCCAGATTGTCTTCTGGTTGATCCATAATTAACGGGTCTACATTCTGAAGCAATAAAAGGTGCAAAATAGCGGTACACTGTTGACCCGTAGATAACTTATCCAAAAGCCTAAAATTTTCCTCACCCGCGTGAGCAACATTCAGTTCAATACTTATAACATCAGGCAATTCCAACTCTTCTAACTGTAAAATCTGAGATGAGGTTAGTTTAACCAAAGCATTGGCAACGGTAGGCGTAATTCCCCAGTTGCAGTTAACTAAAACACCAGTTCCAGATCGAATCAGCTCTGCAAGTTTTACAGTAGAAAAATCATCCTGAGATTTTATCCAATCTAACCGCCTTTCACCCACCCCATCTAAATTACAGTTCATCAGAAATTCTACAATCGGTGTTCTGTCAGCTTCAGGCTTAACGGTAAGCTTTAACTTCCCTTTTAGTTTTTTATTTAGTTTCTTGAGTGAACGCTCAAACTGTGAAGATCTTGCTGCCTGGAATTCGGACAACTCAGTTAATAACTTTTTACGTTTTAGCTCCAGTTCGCTTACAACCGCCCGCTGAGTAATTTCTAAGGCCTGCTTCGGCTTAATTTTCTCAATCTCTTTCAATAAACACTGAAATTCCAAACCAATTTCTCTACCACTCTTTCCCTCGCTAGAAGGCAGTTCTTTATAAGTTTGCTCCAGCTTTTCCTCTTCAACTTTTATTCCTGTGTTTAGCTCTCCAATTAATTTACTGATAGCCGTTTTTGAACCACTAAACTCTAGCTGCCATTGTTTTAAAATGGCTTCAGTATTAAGCTTTAAATTTTCAAGTTCCGTTCTAATTTTTTTCAATACATCAGAATGTGGAAGATTCTCCAGTGTTTTATCACTTATAAACACCGTGTCAGGTAACACATCCTGAATAGCTAAAAAAGCCTGCTCAAGGTTGTCTAATTCTTCTTCCGAAGTACGCTTAAGCAATCGCTTTTCTGTTTCCAGAAAGGGAATAACTTTCAATTTATCCTCAAGCCCAAGGGACTGAAACTGATTTACTTGCTCTTCTAACTTTGGTAAGCGAGCCAATTCATCTTCAGTAGAAGCTATATTGTTTAATGCCCTTGCAAGTTTCAATCTGTTTTCAGTCAATAGCTTTAGGGTTTCTTTGATTTTCCCTTCATTATCAGTTTGTCCCGCCTCAAGAAACCGAGCGAGCAACTTTCTTTGAGAGACCGAATTCTGAGCAATTTCATAAATTTCATTTTGCCCATAAAGTTCAACTTCTGGTAACAAGTCAGCAGGAGAAAAAGGTGAAATATTATCATTTTCATCTTTTACACTGACATTTTCTCCGTATCGCCGCGCAATAGTGAACTTTTTACCATTCATCTTAGATGATCGGATAGTTAGCTCAACTCTAGCTTTAGATTTACCCAAATTCTCTTTGATAATTTCCTTATGTTGCTTCTGAGCATTAAGTCCAATAGGCTCCAACTCAAGAACATAACGGATACATTCCAGCAAGGTAGATTTACCCGTTCCACGACCACCAATAACCGCATTCAGATGTTCTGAAAATTTAATATCAATACCATCCAGATAACCACCTGTTACCTTCAAGGATTTAAGCTGAGAATAATACTTTTCTTGCAAGTCACTATTTAATCTCACTCGAGATTCAGGATCCTGAAAGGCTAACTTAAAGGATTCAAAACTTGGATTAGTCATCTTGATAAGGCAAGATGCACTTGGCTCTTTTAACGTTTCTGGCGTTTCTATATCCTTGGCATTAATAATGGCGACAGGTAATTCTCGCTTGTAAGCAGCCTCCTTATTACGAATAACTTTGCGATAGAAATCATCATCAACGCCTTTAAGATCATCAACTGATGAAGGTATTTGAGCAGCTTTTAAACCAGAAAGTTGCCAAATATGATTAAACCGCTCTTTTAATAATCCATTTTTTGATGTGCAATGTGCAGCATAGATAAAACCATCTATTTCATTGACTTCAGAAATAAGTTGCTCCGCACTTAGACTAGAAGGACGAACACCATCATCAGGATCTAATAATTTCAGGCTTCCAAGATAACGTTCTAATTGTTGTGATGTAGTCTCTTCTGAAAACAAACAAACAAAGTGTACTTTTTCACTAGAAGCAATTTCAAACCCAGGGAAAACCAAAATATCATTTTGATTCATCAAATCACGAATAGCATCTACACCATCAACACTTCCATGATCAGCAATACCCAGTACCTTGATTTTTTCCTGTAAACACACTTCGAGCATTTGTTGATTGTAGTCTGCTTCTGATAGCGTCTGTTCCTGCCCTCGATAATTAATATAACCCGCTGGATTAACCTGTAAGGCACACTTCCAGAATTTAGCTTGTGTATATTCCATTGTTAAACCCTCCAAAACACTGAACCACGAATAGACACTAATGAACTGGAATCAAACGCGCTTATCGTTCCCATGCTCCAGCGAGGGAATGCGGCTAAGGACGCTCTGCGTCCCGTACCGCTGGAGCGGTACAAGATGCGTTCCCACGGAGACCGTGGGAACGATACGTAAATGTTATTCATCTTTTGCCGCCTGTTTTTCGGCTAGGGTTAAGTGGTGATCATTGATTCTGGAGCCTTCGCTTTCACCGTATTCCAAGCCCAGTTTATACCATGGGGCTGAGGCTACATCTTTACCTCGGTCTTTGCTCCATTTAATATTGGGTTTTGCGCGTAAAATACCGGCGTCTTTTTTACCGACATCGGGGACTGACATAAAGGGGCGGATGTTCAGGCGTACACCATCATTTATATCAGGGTTCCAGCCTATGGGTTGTTCTTCTAGCGGTTTCCAGCGCACGAAAATATCATAAGGTTTTTCGCCTTCCAGTATATTTTCCAAATGCGTTTTAAGGGTTTGGGCGGCTTGTAGGCGGAGCGTTGCGCCATCAATGTTTTCTTTAACGCCATATTCTTGGGTTTTAATCCAGTCTCCTAAATAGGTGTAGATTAAGCGTTCTAGGTTTTTATAATCGAATTGGTGATAATTTACCAACACACTAAAGCCATCTTTTAAACCGTCCCATATTTGCCAGATAAACGGACGGTTTTGGAATAATTTACAATGTTGTTCAAAGAACTTTTCTCTTAGCCAGAAATCCAGTGTTTTGCCTTTGCATTTTGCTTGTTCTAATAATTTATGACGCAATGAAGCATTCCATTGTTCACCATAAGCTGCCATTAATAAGGCTTCTAAGCGTTCATC
>JAQRMR010000017.1:9225-10385 GCA_028599115.1 Methyloprofundus sp. | reverse complement strand
TGAAAGGAGGCCTACTAACAAATTATCTCGTGGTTTTTTTACTACTTTCGCACAAGTCAAAGGCTCTATAAGTGCTCGCCATCTACAGGCAGGATCGATACTACGCCCTGCACAACTTATTACTCAAAAATTAGTTAAAAAAGGCGATAAAGTAACCATCCTAGCTAAGTCTAAATCATTTAAAATACATATGTCTGGCCATGCATTAATGGATGGCCGCTTAGGTGATACTATTCGTGTTAAAAATAGCAAATCGAAAAGAATTATTGAAGGAACTGTCATCCGGTCGGGCGTTATTTCAGTTAACTAAAAACAATTTATTAATTTATATTTTTACTAAAGTTATCTCATTTATCGCCGCTAAGGTAATTAAGAAAATTTAAAGGAGGCTGTCATGGGCATCGAAATCACTGCAAGAGCACCGTTAGCTGATGTTAACAGACCAGCAAATAAGCTTAGCGGCAATAATCAAGCAAACAATAAATCAACAAATGAACCAGTAACTGATTCTGTCAACTTATCAGTCAATGATTTACTTTCTAATCTCGATTCAATACCACCTGATAACTCTGCCCGTATTGCAGAACTAAAAAATAAAATAGAAAATGGGAATTATGTTGTTGATAGCCAGAAATTAGCTGAAAACATCATACAAAACGAAAATGAACTTGCTACTTTTTAGCAACACTTTTCACCATGATAGATAAAACCCATGCCATTACACTACAGCTAGTTGAAACAGCTTTAGAAAATACTAAACTTCTTTTTCAAATATTAACGAAAGAAGCCGCCTTATTAAAAACTAAAACACAGGCTCATAAGCTAGAAGTACTCACAAAGCAAAAAAATGAAGTGATTGCTTTACTAACAACCTTTAGCAAACAAGTTGAGCAAATATTAGCCTCTGAAAAATTAAGCAATGAACAAGGAATGGATGCCTATTTTGATATCGCTAAAAAAGCGGGGATGGATACTTCTATCTCATATAAAAATTGGCTAGAATTAATTGAAGTCTCTAAAAAGTGTCGCGCAACTAATGAGCAAAATGGCGCTTGCTTGCATATTTTAAACAAACATAGCTTACGTGTATTAGATGTACTAAAAGGTAAAGACCCAACAGTCACAACCTACAGTAAAAGTGGTCATGCACGAGGCAGTAA
>JAQRMR010000017.1:0-9125 GCA_028599115.1 Methyloprofundus sp. | reverse complement strand
TTATTATTTATTATTTATTATAACTAGCTCTCTTCTTGCTCTTCCTTTTCCATAAAAGATTCAATTAGCATTAAGCCTACGCCAACTGTAATCGCAGAATCCGCAATATTAAAAATTGGCCAGTGATAGACCTGATAATAAACATCTAAGAAATCAATCACATAACCATAAATTACACGATCAATAATATTACCGATTGCACCGCCTAATATTAAACTTAAAGAAACCGCCAATAACTTTTCTTCTGGCTTTAATTTTTTTAAATAAATAATAATTCCTACACTTACCGCAATAGCCAGCACAGCAAAAAACCAACGCTGCCAGCCACCCGCTTCGCTTAAAAAGCTAAATGCTGCGCCATAATTATGCGCATAAGTAATACTAAAACTAGGCATAATAGGGATAGATTCATGTAAGCTAAGATTTAAATTAACCCAAATCTTAGTCACCTGGTCAAATACAACCATAACACCTGATAGCCATAACCACTTCAACATCAATCTTTCCTTTTAAAATAAAAAAGGGAAGTACAGCAAGCTATACTTCCCTAGATATATTAAGTAATCGAGAACCTAGGCAAAACGCCTTAGCTCACCTTCACCATCAATATTTTCTACACAACGACCACATAATTCAGGGTGCTTATCATGAGTACCGACATCTTCTTTATAATGCCAACAGCGCACACACTTCTCATGTTCTGAAGCAAGCACCTCAACACTTAAACCCTCAAGCTCAGTTGTTACCGCACCTTGACTAAGCTCTGTTAATGGATGCAATGCCACGCCAGAAGCAATAAAGATAAAATGTAATTCTTCTGAAATCTTATTTAAAACAGAGAAATACTCTTCATTACAATAAAGTGCTACTTCCGCATTAAGTGATGCACCAATAACACCAGACTTACGCATTTTCTCTAACTCTTTACTTACTGATTCGCGCACAGCCATAATGGCATCCCATTCCTCACGCGATAAAATGGCATCATCCGCTAAAGGAAATAAACCCGTGTATTCAGTTTCTAAAAAGACCGACTCACTGCGCTCACCTGGCATATATTGCCAAATTTCATCAGCGGTATAACAGGTAATCGGTGCTAGCCAACGCACCATGGCTTCTATCACATGATACATCGCTGTTTGCGCAGAGCGACGTGCAACACTATCTTCTTTAATCGTATATTGGCGATCTTTAATAATATCTAAATAAAAACCACCTAAATCCATCGCACAGAAATGATGTACCTTTTGGTTGATAATATGAAATTGATATTCATCATAAGCTTGCATCACTTCTTTCTGAATATTTAAAGTTCGATCAACAACCCAGCGATCCAAAGCTAGCATATCATCCGCTTGAACAAGGTCTGTTTCAGGGTTAAATCCATCTAAATTAGATAATAAAAAGCGCGATGTATTACGTAAGCGACGGTAAACATCTGAAGTACGCTTCAAAATTTCATCGGATACGGTCATTTCACCTCGGTAATCTGTACCAGAAACCCAAAGGCGCAACACATCGGCCCCCAATGATTTCATAACAGACTGCGGTGCAACCACATTTCCTTTTGACTTAGACATCTTCTTACCATCCGCATCAACCGTAAATCCGTGCGTTAACACTGATTTATAAGGCGCAACATTATTAATCGCAACCGAAGTTAATAGCGATGATTGAAACCAACCACGATGCTGATCCGAACCCTCTAAATATAAATCAGCAGGGAACTTTAATTGCTCACGTTGATTTAAAACAGCCTCATGTGAAACCCCAGAATCAAACCAAACATCTAAAGTATCTTGTGTTTTATCGTAATTATCTGCTTCATCACCTAAAAACTCAGACTTATCTAAAGTAAACCAAGCATCAATACCTTTTTCTTCCACTAACAATGCAATTTCTTCAATAAAACGATCACTCTCTGGGTGTAATTCACCTGTTTCTTTATGCACAAAGAAAGGAATTGGCACACCCCAAGTGCGTTGACGAGAAATACACCAATCAGGGCGACCCTCAATCATTCCCTCAATTCGTGCTTGGCCCCATTCAGGTAACCACTGCACTTTTTTAATTTCATCTACGGCAACCGGGCGCAAATTACTCTGCTCCATCGAAATAAACCATTGCGGTGTTGCACGGAAAATAATGGGCGTTTTGTGGCGCCAGCAATGCGGGTAACTGTGTAATAACGCTTCGTGATGCACTAGCTTATGATGTTTAGTTAGTACTTCAATCACATGATCATTGGCGGAAAAAACATGCTCACCCGCAAAAAATTCTGTATTCGGTAAAAAGACCCCGTTATCCCCTACCGGATTATCAACAGGTAAACCATAACGAACTCCGACAACATAATCGTCTTGCCCGTGCCCTGGCGCAGTATGCACTGCGCCTGTCCCTGCTTCAGCCGTCACATGATCACCTAAAACAATCGGCACTTTACGATTATAAAAAGGGTGATGTAATAACTGGTTTTCTAAAGCATCACCATTGCAGTATGCAATAACATGACTACTATCCATACCATACCGATCAACAGCATCTTTCCATAGTTGGCTAACTAAAACTAAACGCTCTTTAGCGCCATTTTTCTCACACTGAATAACAACATATTCATACTTAGGGTTTAAACTAACCGCTTGGTTAGCCGGTAAGGTCCAAGGTGTTGTCGTCCAAATAACTAAGGATAATGGCCCTTCCCCTTTATGACCTGGAACAGAATGGCAGCTATCAAAAAACTTTGCGACATCCAAAACTTCGAAACGCACATCAATTGCTGGTGAATGCTTATCTTCATGCTCCACTTCCGCTTCAGCCAACGCTGAACCACAATCCGTACACCAGTGAACGGGTTTAAAGCCTTTACTTAAGTGTCCTTGTGCATTAATTTTACCCAACGCTCGAATCGTGTTCGCTTCATATTTATAATCCATTGTTAAATAAGGACTATCCCATTCACCCAGTACACCTAAGCGAACAAATTCATCCCTTTGCATTTTGACTTGCTTGGTTGCATATTCTCTACAGGCTTTACGAAAAACTTCGGGGGAGACCTTAACCCCTGCTTTACCTATTTTTTTCTCAACCATGAGTTCAATGGGTAAGCCGTGACAATCCCAACCTGGCACATAAGGGGTATCAAAACCTGCTAATGTTTTAGATTTAAGAATAATATCTTTTAAAACTTTATTAACGGCATGACCAATATGAATAGCTCCATTCGCATACGGAGGGCCATCATGCAAAATAAACTGTGGTTTACCTGCAAATTCAGTACGAATTTTTTGATAAATATCTGCTTCTTTCCATTTTTTTAAACGCTCAGGTTCACGCTGAGCTAAATTCCCCTTCATTGGGAAGGCAGTTTTAGGAAGGTTTAGAGTTTTTTTATAATCGATGGTCATGAGTTTTTATATTGCATATAAGTCTTTGCTTGAGCAGTATCTAATTGAATCTGCCGCTTTAAATCATCCAATGATTCAAAGCACATTTCACTTCTAATTTTATGTTTGAAATGTACTTCTACCTGCTTTCCATAAATATCTTGATTAAAGTCAAATAGGTGAGTTTCAAGAACCACCTTTGTTCCGCCATTTACTGTTGGTCGCGTTCCTACATTAGCAACACCGTAAGCTACCTGACCATTAAGCCCTGTCATTGTTACGGCAAACACACCTTCAATGGCTGTATTTTTGCGTAACATTTGAATATTTGCTGTTGGGAAACCAATCTCTCTTCCCAATTTATTACCATGAATCACTTTCCCACAAATAGAATAATCACGCCCAAGCATCAATTTAGCTTTGACTAAATCACCATCACTGAGTGCATCTCTAATCTGTGTGCTACTAACTCGGTTGCCTTTTATTAGGTAAGAAGCCGTATCAGTCACCTCAAAACCAAATTGCCGGCCTGCTTCCTGCAGTAATGCAAAATTACCCCGCCTGGCTTTGCCAAAATGAAAATCATCACCAACGACCAAATATTTTACATTCAAGCGGTTCACTAAAATCTCTTTAATAAAATATTCAGGATCTAAATCAGCAAACTGTTGATTAAAATTAACTAATAATAAATTATCGACCGACAACTGATTAAGGTGGCCAATTTTTTCCCGCAGCCGCGTTAGTCTTGCTGGCGTATTATCTTTTAAGAAAAATTCTAGTGGTTGTGGCTCAAACACCATCACTACAACAGGCAAATTTAATAATTTTCCTTTTTCAGCCAGTTTATCAATAACAACACTATGCCCCGCATGAACACCATCAAAATTTCCGATGGTCAATACACAGCCTTGCGCTAAAGTTTGTAACTGATTGATTCCTCGAATTAACTGCATTAAATTTTAATAAAAACAGATATTCTATCACTATTAACAAATAATATAGACTTACTCGACTATAGGAATATCTAAGAGCCTGATATACTCACCTTTTATGATCTTTTTATTTAATTGAGGCTCCTTATGACACGCAATAAAAAAACACTCCTTTCCTTATTCGCTTGCCTTTTATTCCTGTTTTCCTCTATCGGTATCGCAGAAGAACGCTCATACGGGGAAAAAGTAGGTCATAAAACGCTAAGGTCTCTCTCGAATATGACTCTTGGTATATTAGAAGTCCCTAAAGGCATCATTAAAACATCAAACGACTCTAATATGCTCTATGGTGTCACTGCAGGTACTTTTTTAGGTCTCCTGAATACAGTTGGCCGAACCGGTGTTGGTGTTATTGACTTCATCAGCTTTCCTTTAGCGACAAAACCTGTCATTCAACCAGTACACCCTTGGCAAAATTATTTAACCCTCCCAACCAGCTATGAAGACGTCTTTGTTCTAGATTTCTAATCGTCTTTATAACAGCAATTAAGGAAGAGTTTTTTGCTCTTCCTTTTAACACTCTCCCTATTTATCCCAGGGTGAAACCTCACCTTCCTGTAAAACAATACGACTCATTCCATTCGTTTGTTTAACTAACTCAATCTGAGTTCTTATTCTTTGTTTGATTCCTTCAACATGAGAAATAATACCAATTATCTTCCCTTGAGTTTTCAGATTTTCCAAAGTACTAATCACCGTATAAAGTGCCTCAGCATCTAAATTACCAAAACCCTCGTCAATAAATAAAGAATCAACTGCGCGACCTTTATTAGCAATTTCCGATAAAGCTAAAGCCATCGATAAACTAACAACAAATAACTCACCACCCGATAAGGACTTAATTGCACGCTGCGCGCCCTGCTGTTTATTATCAATTATATCAATCGCTAAACCCGCTTCACTTGGCTTATTAATCAATTGATAGCGGCCATTCATTTTGCCTAAGAACTGATTGGCTAAACCCAGTAATTTAGCGATTATTTTTAACTGTATTCGTTGCCTATAGTCTGCTTCCGACTCACTTGCGAATAATTCCTGCTCGCTATTAGCTTCATCTAGCAATACTTTTTTAGCTGCAATATCACTCAATAACTGCTTATTACTCGTTAATATTAATTGTTGCTGTGCAATAGATTTTTCCAAAGTGGCAGCTTCAGTCATCACAATATCCACTTGCACTGCTTTTTCTCGAAGCAAGATAACAACACTCTCTATTGTTTCATCCTGATTTAAATGCCCTTCCTCAGCTAACAACTGCTTATCTAAAGCATCTATTTCAACTAAATACCCCGCTAAACCAGCCTGTAACTTTATTAAAAATGCCGCTTTTTCTTCTTTTGTAGCAAGCAGTATTAATAACTCTTTAACCTGCTCTAAATTCTCATACCCTGCAGCAGTAATTTTATCTTGTAAGCTTTGCTTAACAAGCTCTAGCTCACTCTCTAGTTGTGCAATCTTAGCATCCTGCTCTTCCAGTAGCGCCTGCTTGTTTAAACTAGAAAAATAAAGCTGCGCATTTTCTTCATTGCGCAAAAGATCAGAAATATTACTGACATCTTGTCCCATAAGACTTAACTTATCTTGTGCCAGCGCTAAAGTTTCCCGTAGCTTTTGTAGCTCAATAAGTAATGATTCTTTTCTTAAGCTATAGGTTTGATAATCTTGACGACGTTTGCTCAGCGCATCATAAAGCGCATCTTCTTTGCCTGCAGCAGGTAGAGGCTCTTCCAAACCTGCTAATTGCTGAGTAATACTTGATGCTAGATCAGCCTCTTCTTGCACATAAGTCGCCAAATCTTCCTCTAATAAAACAATTTCTTGTGGTCGTCCCTCACCCTTAGCATCCAATGCTTTTTGCTTTGTGTAACGATTCTCTATCGCCGCCTCTTTTTTTATAATAAGGACTTCTGCTTTTGAAATTGCTTTAGTTTTAACTCGACAACGCTTAATTAGGCCATTGATATCTTCCAGCGCTAATTTTTCTCTTTTAATATAGGCACGCATCACTCTAAATCGAGTAATTTCCAGATCAGAGCCTAATGCATTCAATCGTGAGCTTAAAGTAACCCATTCAGTTCTACTACGATTAATTTGTTCTGCGTGGTCTTTATTTGTGTTGATGTACTTAGTATACGCAGCAATATCTTGCTTTGATTTTTTAGCCTCTGCTTGCAATACTTTTAGGATTCTTTTTTGATCAGCTAACGCCTGCTTAGAGTTATTTTGTGCAGGAGCTTTATGCGCAAAAGGATGCTCTTTCGCGCCACATAAAGAACAGGTAACCCCGTCTTCTAAACGCTCTCTATCTTCAGCCAATTGTAACTGTAGCGCTTCTCGATACACTGCTTTTTCCAAAATATTATAAATATTCTGTGCGGCATCAATTTCACTGTATTTCTGATCTAGTTTTTCATCCAACTGTTTTTGATCCAAATGATCAAAGCGCTTAGAAAAACCTTTGTTAACAAAACGCTTATACACCTTTGCTAGGTTTCTTAGCTCAATAAAATCAGCTAAACGTTGTTTTTGCTCAGTTTGTAAATTAAAAATTTCCTCTAAACTATATCCCTGAGAAATACTCTCTAATTCAGCTTTAAAAGTCGATAATGAACCCTTCTCTTTATCAATGACTTTTTGCAAACTTTTAATTGCATTTAAGTTTTTAGATGATGCTGAAGAGCTACTTTTATGCTCTTTATTGAATGCCTTAAGTCGCTTTTGAATCTCTGCTATTCGCTGGCGCTGATTCTTTAACTGCCCAACATCAGGCATATTACCAACCAAGGCATGGTCAGTAGCTCGCTCTTTTAGCCAAACATCAACTTTTTCAAGAGACGCTTCTTTTTCTGGCAGCTGAGTTTCCATTTCATTTATTGTAACAAACTCCGCTTCCAGCTCTTTTTTTGCCTGGCTTAGCTTCCCCGTGAGTTCAGCAATCTTTTGTTGACGAACAGCCGTATCCGACGGCTTTAACTCAGACAAATACGCTTTATCAAAATTTTCAGCCTGTAACTTATCTTGAATAGCTTGAACATCTTGCTGGTAAGTTAATAAATATTGTTGCTCTTCTTCAAGTGTAAGCGTTTTGCTATCTAAAGACTGGATATCCGCCTGAAAAGTTAATGCCGACTCTGACTCAGCTATTTTAGCGAGTTCTGTTTGCACCGCCGCTAATTTTTCTTTATCGCTGATTTCAGCTTGCTTTAACTGAGCGAGCTTATCTTTGAGTCCTTGCAAATTTTGTAAACTTGCTTGCAATTGTAATAACTCGGTATTTTCCTGCTTTAATTCAGCTAACCTTGCTTTTTGATCAGCTAAATCCAACTCCAAAACCGAACGTTGCTCCTCTGGCATCAAATCAAGCTCTGCCAATGTCACTTGCAATGCGGCTAAATCATCTTCAATTTGCTGCTTAGTAGCTTGCACAGTTTTTTTATAATCAGCATAAATATCATGGCTAATAATTCGCTCTAAAATATCTAGCCTTTCAGCGTCTAAAGCCATCAAAAATGCAGAAAAATCACCCTGTTCTAAAATAATAGAGCGTGTAAATCGACGAAAATCCATTCCCGTTAATTCCGCAACTTTCATTAATACATTATGCGAATCTTCTGCTAAAACTTGCTCTTCCTCTCCAAGCAATTTTAACTGCATTGCAACAGGCTTTAAGCTACCTTCATCATAGGTTTGCACTTGCCAACTAGCACGATATGTTAAGCCTTCGACTAAAAATTCTACTTGAGCAAAACAACCCAGCGTATTTTTAGTCATCACATTGGCAGCAGGTTTATTAAAGCGAAACGTTTGCCCGTACAAAGCCAAGGTAATGGCATCTAAAATACTCGACTTACCCGAGCCATTTGGCCCTGTAATCGCAAAAACGCCCGCATCCGAAATAGGTGCTTTATTAAAATCAATCCGGCTTTCACCTTCGAGTGAATTGATATTTTTAAAATAAACGTTCAGTATTTTCATATATTATTGATTTACATGTATATTATAAGCAGATAAAACCATAAGAAACATATTTGGCACACTCACTGGTATAGCTTATTAGTGCGCTTATATGACACTGTCTGCTACTTCAAATCTAGTGCATCGTATTTTATACTAACTAGTGATCAATATGTTTTAGATTTTATGCATTTTTTGAAGGTCGTTATAGTCAAGTAACAGCAATCATGGCAATTACACCGGCCCACCATAGACTGGCATATCCCCCTCCCTTTTTAGATAGGAATGGCAGGAGCTGCAATCAACCCTATCGCCCACTCTGCAGACATTTACAAAATAGAAAGAAAAAATTACCGTAAAAAGCACACATTAAAATCACAACCAAACCGGACAAGTTAGTTGACGTTTGATACGACAGCCGCTTAAAAGGCTGGATTGTTCGAATTCATGGTGTCGCAACTAAATATTTGGATCATTATCTTGGTTGGCAGCCGTGGCTAGCTTCTCATACAAAATCAGTGGTTCCACAGCAATTTTTGAAAGAAGTTGCTGCCGCTAATGGTCTTCACCAACACCTAATGGGTACATAGCCATAATTTAACTTAACATTTTTTAGTTTTTTTCAAGGTTTGCATAATTAGCTAAATCGCTTTTGTAGTCCGTTATAGCTTTGCTTGTGATTTTTACTACGGAACTAACTCATTAAACGTAGATTTTGATCGGCTGTATTTTTACGATAAAGAGAGAGTATAATTCATCAAGGCTCTTACTAGTCATGAAAGCCTAAACAACC
>JAQRMR010000016.1 GCA_028599115.1 Methyloprofundus sp. | reverse complement strand
CCAAAACAGTCATTTTATAGAAAAATATCTTCCTAATTTAGAGGGTTTTCATGCTTCATATCGTGAAATGTTGTTGTTTAACTTAATTTCACTACGATTTCATCGTTTTTCGAGGTTCCCTGAAGTTGTCGTGGCTAATACAAGTATATTAGTGGCTAAAAAGTTACTGCAAGGTGATGCAGATGTCGGTATATTTTTAGCAGAAGCTTATGATGATTTGTCTAAAATGATCAAAATGCAGCTTCGTGTATTAGTCAGAAGTGAGATTAGCGATATACACCACAGCCTAATGATTGGTCCCAAGCTACTTGATAAGAGAGATGAAATTCAGAAAGCACTGCTTGAGATGGCTAGTTGTGAAAAAGGAAAAGGTGTATTAGAAAGCTTGGGTTTTGATGGCTGGGAAAAAGTTGAAGTGGAAGAAGTAGAGTTTATGATTGACTTGCTTGATGCGTTATCAATGTAATACCCGCTAATAAATCAGTAACCTTAGGTGTTTTAATGTTTTTATTAGCTGATTAATATCAGAATTTGAAGGGTTAGCATCTGAATGAAGGTAGCGCGACAAGCAGTGGTAAAACACCCGTCGCGTTACGTTATTTCACTTCGTTCAATAAGCTAACACGACCTACGACTGCGTAACATCAGTTATTAAGCAATTTATGTAGAACGGGTAGAGCATCTTTTTGCGAAACCCATCATTCACACTGATAGGTTTTAAGATTGAGAAACCTGAGCCTGTGCAAATGTAGCCATTTGTTGATGCAATAAACAGGCGGAATTTAGTAAGGGCAGGGCAGTTGCAGCCCCGCTCGCTTCACCTAAGCGCATAGCTAAATTGAGTAAAGGCTCTGCCTTTAATTCGTCTAAAATAATTTTGTGGCCTTGTTCTTGTGATTGATGAGAGTAAATTAGCCATGGATTTAAGGCTGGGTTTATTTTTGTTGCGATCAAAGCGGCAACCGTACAAATAAAGCCATCAACTAAAATAACCAAGCCATTTTGAGCTGCGGCTAAATAAGCGCCGACCAAAGCGGCAATTTCGAATCCTCCAAAATATTGTAAGGCCTTTAAAGGTGTTGCTTCAATGTCAGAAAATTTATGTAAAGCTTCTTGAATAATTAAAGCTTTTTCCTGGATTTTATCATGGCTTAAACCCGTACCGGCACCGGTTAATTTAGCTGCATTAACTTGCAGTAAATGGCAGGCAACTGCTGTGGCGCTGCTGGTATTCGCAATACCCATTTCACCCGCAATAAAAAGATTGCTTTGGTGTTGCACAGCACGACTGACAGCTTCTTTTCCACATGATAAAGCTTGAGATAATTGTGCTTCAGTCATGGCGGCTTGGTGCAGAAAATTAGCAGTTCCCAAGGCTATTTTATGGTGCATGATGGCTAAGTGCTCTAAAGAATAAGCAACACCTACATCAATAATTTCTAAGTGAGCTTTATTTTGTTTAGCGAGCACATTAATGGCAGCACCGCCTGCTACAAAATTTTTTACCATTTCTGCAGTTACTGATTGTGGGAAAGCAGAAACACCCGCGTGTGCAATCCCGTGGTCTGCCGCAAAAATACTAATCCATGGTTTATCAACCGAAGGGCTGGCTTGTGACTGTAAGGATGCAATTTTAACCGCAAGTTCTTCTAGTTTGCCTAAAGAACCTGCTGGTTTGGTGAGTTGCTGTTGTCGAGTTATGGCTGCTAATAGGTAGCGTTGATCAGGAGAACTAATCGGGTTGTTTAACCATTTCATTATTGTTTTAACGCTTGAGCGAGTCCTGCAGTGATTAGGCTGACGTGAGAGCATTGTTTGGCTAACTGTTGATGTAGTCGTCCAGCCTCATCAACAAATAGGCGGCTCATTTTATTCATAGGTGTTACGCCAAGCCCTACTTCATTACTGACTAGAGCAATGTCTGTATTGAGTTGTAATAATTCACTTAAGAGAGCTTGTTTTTGCTGTAAGAAAATATCTTCTTGATAGTGACCTTCTGCATCAAATAAAATGTTAGAGAGCCATAAAGTTAGACAATCAACTAATAAAAAGTAACGGGGGTTATCGTACTCAGCGATAGCATCTGCTAAAGATACCGGTTCTTCAATGGTTGTCCAGTAGCGAGGGCGGTCTTCTTTGTGGCGTGCGATGCGCTCTTGCATTTCTTTATCGCCAGCTGTTCCTGTAGCAATATAAATGACTTCTTTTTGGCTGGCTTGAGCGCATTGCTCGGCATACTTGCTTTTGCCAGAACGAGCGCCGCCTAATATAAGATGTTGCATTATTTACTTATCCTGTAGGCGAACAGCTAAAACATCACATTTAGCGTGATGCAGTACGCTATTTGCGGTCGAGCCTAAAAGCAAGGCTAAACCATGTCGCCCATGAGAACCTAGTACTATTAAATCAACATTGTGCTCTTCAGCAGTGCTTACAATTTCTGAGTAGGCACTGCCCGTTTCTAGATATTGCTGTTGCTCTGGAATATTCAGCGATTGAGCTAATTTAGCTAACTGTTTTTTTGCTGAGGTCATTAATAAGTCACTTAAATCCATATCAAAAGGGATGATAGGCCCATAAGTCGTATCAGAAATCGGTAGGTTGTCTATGATATGGATAACGCTTAGTTTTGCTTGATGTTGTTTGGCGAGTTGCTGGGCTTTTTGAGCAACTGCTAAGCCATGCTCAGAAAAATCAGCCGCTAGTAAAATATGCTGGTAGTTATTCATAAGTCTTACCTAAAGTTAATACTTGTTCTTAAGAAATATACGCTTATTAAATGCATGCGGCTAGTATAAATAGCATAGTAAAAATAGAGAAGATATTGAGGGTGCAAACTAACTTAATTAAAAAGTACGTTAAAGGATGTTGGCTTTAAAGAAAAGAAAGATACTTCTTGCAAGATACAAAAATACGGGTATAATTTAA
>JAQRMR010000015.1 GCA_028599115.1 Methyloprofundus sp. | reverse complement strand
CTGGGTACCTCTTTAAAAATGCAGTACACATTTTTAACATCACTGGAGCCAGTAAGTTCAATAAAAAAGCAGTAAATACAATCACCGAAAAAACATTTTTATCTAACGCGCCCATCTCTATCCCCAGAGAGGCAATAATAAATGCCATTTCAGCTCGCGCACAATGCCCGACTCCAATAGTGAATGATTCAGCCCAAGTAAAATCTTTACGTTTTGCCATTAAGCCGGCACTTAATATTTGCCCAACAAGAACGCTTAAAGTCAGAACCACTAAAAACCAAATAAAATGGCTAGGTAAATCAAAAGTAATATTAAAACCTAAAGAAATAAAAAAGATAGGCCCTAAAAAGGAATAGGATAAGCCGTACAATCGATCATTAACGATGGCAAATAATTTTTTATTAACCACCCTTTCTTCAAAAAATAGACCTGCAAAATAAGCACCAATAATAAAGTGCAGTCCTAGATTATGTGCAAATTCTCCTGCAGCAAACCCCAGTACTAAAATAAAAGTAAAACCTTTGCCTTGTTCACTTCTAAAAGGAAAAGTAAACCGAGGGTAAAGAAATAAGCCGATACCAAGCGTCACGGTAAAAAATAAAATGACCTTGCCCATCACTACCCAAAGTTGGCTGATTTCAACCGCTTCACCATTTAAAAGGGCTAGCACAAAGCTAAACACAATCATTGTTAGTACATCATCCACTACGCAAGTAGCGACAATACTCCGAGAAACTCGGGAATTGTGTAAATTCAAATCCCTCATTATTTTCAAGGTGACAACAACAGCCGTTGCCGTCATTGTTAAACCAACAAAAGTTGCTGCAATAATATCGTAACCAAAAGCGAGAGCAACGCCCATACTGACAGAGAAAGACGTAATAGCACCCACTAAAGCAATGCCAAAAGACTCTTTAACTTCCTTATAAAATTCAGCCGGTTTGGTCTCAACCCCCGTGTGCAGCATCAAAAAAAAGATACCAATATGCGCTAAGTTATCTATCACTTCACTCGGTGTCACCCAGCCAAAAACAGCAGGCCCAATCACCACACCCATCACCAGCTCTCCAATAATGGTAGGAAGGCCAATTTTGCGCATAATAACGGCGACACTCCAGACCACCAGCATCAATAATAATAACGAATGAAATTGTGCTTCCATAATAATAAGTCCATGTATTGTTAAAAACCCTAAATATACTAGGGCTCTAAGGAGACTTTAATAAGCAATTAAGCAGCATTATTTTTTATGCATATCTTAAATTTACACTGGTTACTGAAAAAATGCATTTATTATTCTGCAGGGATAAAAATTTACAGTTATCTATTTTTCTTAAATAGATAAGCTTATTAGCAACACTTTCTTTGGCAAGAAAAAATAATTCACCTGAAGTAAAGCTGGGAACAGTACAATTTGAATGAAAATGAGGGCTTTGCTCAATAAAGAAGCGTTAAACCTTTATCGTAGCCGATAACATAGAATATGTGTTTGGTACGGGGCCTTTAGCAAGTATCTTAAGCGTGTGATGGGAACTGATAAATCGATGCAGCGTATTTATTTTAGGCATAAAAAAACCAGCAACAAGGCTGGTTGTTTTTTAATAATCAATAAGTTAATGGCGGAGAGGAAGAGATTCGAACTCTTGGAAGGGATAAACCTTCAACGGTTTTCAAGACCGCCGCTTTCGGCCACTCAGCCACCTCTCCATATAACTTTTGAAATTTCTTTTAAAGAAGTACTAAAGAATCAAGAACCTCTCTTAAAGAAACGCCATGATACGTTACTTTCAGCGTAAATGAAAGTTATTTTTCACCTTAACTTAGAATAATTATAAAGTTATTTTTATATCAGAAACTTATAATTGAAAAAATAATCTAGGCCTGCTTTCTTTAATCCTCAGTCACTTCTCGCTTAAAAAAACTATTGTAAATTTTTACCGATAAAATAGTAGCTGCTAAAACTAAAGTGACTGAATTCGCATAAATAATCGCTTTATTCTTGATAATAAACCCGTACATTAACCAAAAAAACACCCCTAATGTAAATGCGCTATACATCCCTAATGATAAAGATTCCGTATCTCTCGTTTTAATCGTCATAACAGCTTGCGGTAAAAAAGAAAGGGTTGTCAAAATTGCGGCTGCATAGCCAATCATATCTGCAGTTATTACTTCCATTGTTTAACTTGCCCTTCTATCCAACTCAACCTCGTCATCAGCATCAACCAAAACTTTAATATAGTCACTCTTACGTTTAAGGATAGGGAATAAGTGCTTTTTCTCCCAGTAAAAGCCTAACCAAATAAAAGGGATTGCCACGAGTAGATCAATTGCAAAATGTGCTTCCATTAATACAGTTAACCCTGCTGTGCAAAAAAGTAAGGCACCAACCAAATAAAATCGCAGACCAAGTACAATGCCACTTAAAAATAAAGTATGTGCCAAGATAATATGAATAACAATGCCAACACTTTCGGCTTTTAACATTTCTGCATGCCAAGCTAAAAAAACCAAAAGAATCGTTAAAAAAGCACTCCCCCAAAAAAATAATTGATATTTAATTAGATGTGCCGTTTCGTGCCCAATAGCTTTAGCTTTGGTTTTCTCACTTAACATGGATGCAGAAAAAAACACGGGAGCCATTAATAACCAGTAAAAAATCCCCGCTCTTTCTGTTATTTCTAATAAAACTTCACCAAAAAAACACAAGAAAATAAGCGATACAAAAATAATTTCATCAATATAAACATGCTCAATAGCAGCGTCTATATTCCATTTAGATTTTTCTTTTGCTTGTTCATTCATATAACACCTTTATTGATTTTTACACACTAAGTGATCGCTAAACTTCTCGAGTTGCACTAAATTGAATATCAGGCCAACGCTCTTGAGTTAGCTGAAGGTTAACTCGGCTGGTCGCTAAATAGACCAAGTAGCCGCCACCGTCTTCTGCTAGATTATCAAACGCTTTCTTTTTGAATTCTTCAAATTTGGCAGTATTTTCTGAACTTACCCAGCGCACCGTATTAATCGCAACATTATCGTAAACACATTCGACGTTATACTCGCCTTTTAAACGAAAAGCCGTGACATCAAACTGTAATACCCCTACCGCCCCTAAAATAAGATCATTATTTTTAAGTGGTTTGAAAAGCTGTGTTGCACCCTCTTCAGTCAGCTGTACCAAACCTTTTTGCAAAGCTTTACTGCGCAAAGGGTCTTTTAATACAACGCGACGAAATAATTCCGGTGCAAAAAAAGGAATACCTGAGAATTTTAAGACTTCCCCATCAGAAAAAGTATCTCCGACTTGAATTGTCCCATGGTTGTGAATACCAATAATATCGCCAGAGTACGCTTCTTCAACATGCTTCCTGCTATTGGCTTTAAAGGTAATCGCATTCGCAATTTGAATTTTTTTGCCTAAGCGCACATGACTAACCTTCATGCCCTTCTCAAATTTACCCGAACAAACACGTAAAAAAGCTATCCTATCTCTATGCGACGGGTCCATATTAGCCTGCACTTTAAATACAAAGCCGCTAAAAGCTTCTTCTTTAGAATCAACTAAACGTTGATCAGCTTCACGCCCTATGGGTGCTGGTGCATAATCTGCAAAAGCATCTAATAACTCTAAAATACCAAAGTTATTAATCGCAGAACCAAAAAACACTGGGGTCTGCTTGCCCGCTAAATAATCATCTAAATTAAATTCGTGACTTGCACCTTGCACTAATTCAATTTCTTCACGTAATTCATCCGCTTGATCGCCCAACAGCTCATCTAGCGCTGGATTATCTAAGCCTTCAATGACATCACCTTCCATGATTTTACCGCCATGCGTCGCACTAAATAAATGCACAGTATCGGTGTATAAATGGTAAACCCCTTTAAATCGCTTGCCCATCCCTATTGGCCATGTCATTGGCGCACAAGCAATATCTAATACCGATTCAACTTCATCTAACAGCTCAATCGGCTCTTTACCTTCTCTATCTAATTTATTGATAAAAGTGAGAATAGGTGTTGTTCGTAAACGACAGACTTCCATTAATTTAATGGTTCTGGCCTCTACCCCTTTCGCCACATCGATGACCATTAAAGCAG
>JAQRMR010000014.1 GCA_028599115.1 Methyloprofundus sp. | reverse complement strand
TATGTACATTTAGCAGTTCACTGTTAGCAGTATTGATGGGGCGACAAAGCCAGTGCTATAAGGCTGGAAGTGATTTTTAAGTTCATGGTCTTATCCTCTTTCAATAAGAATCTTAAGCTTATTAAACAGTTGCTTGAGTTAATAGGCTTTGGGTTATTTTGATAGTACGCTTCGCTTGAAATATGTCAAATGCCTAAGCTGTCCCATAGTTCATCGACCTTTTTAACCACATCTTGAGACATTTCTATTGTGCGCCCCCATTCGCGAGTGGTTTCACCTGGCCATTTATTGGTTGCATCAAAGCCGACCTTAGAGCCTAAGCCTGAGACAGGGGAAGCAAAATCTAAATAATCAATCGGTGTATTTTCTAAAATGGTTAAATCACGAGCAGGATCCATACGTGTCGTAATTGCCCAAATCACTTCTTGCCAATCATGCACATCAATATCATCATCAACAACAATGACAAATTTAGTGTACATAAATTGGCGTAAATACGACCACGTACCGAGCATTACACGTTTCGCATGGCCTGCATATTGTTTTTTCATGCTGATAACTGCCATGCGATATGAACAACCTTCCGGTGGCAAATAAAAATCAGTAATTTCAGGAAATTGCTTTTGTAAGATAGGCACAAAAACTTCATTTAAAGCCACACCTAAAACAGCGGGTTCATCAGGTGGTTTGCCTGTAAATGTGCTGTGATAGATAGGTGCTTGACGTTGTGTGATGCATTCAACCGTAAATACAGGGAAGCTATCCACTTCATTATAATAGCCGGTATGATCACCAAAAGGTCCTTCAGGTGCCATATCATCAGGGTAAATAAAACCTTCTAAAACAATCTCTGCACTAGCGGGCACTTGTAAGTCATTGGTGATTGATTTAGCGACTTCAGTTTTACTACCACGCAATAAGCCAGCAAAAGCATACTCTGATAAAGTATCAGGAACAGGTGTTACCGCGGCTAAAATAGTTGCAGGATCAGCGCCTAAAGCAACCGAGACTGGGTATGGCTCGCCGGGGTTTTGCTCCTGCCATTCTCTAAAATCTAATGCCCCCCCACGATGAGCTAACCAGCGCATAATCACTTTGTTTTTAGCGATCACTTGTAAGCGATAGATGCCTAAATTGTGTCGATCTTTATAAGGCCCTTTGGTAATCACTAAAGGCCAAGTAATTAAAGGAGCAGCATCTTCAGGCCAACAAGTTTGTATAGGGTAAACACTTAAATCAATCTCATCACCTTTGCGAATTAACTCTTGGCATGGCGGATTTTTAACGACTTTAGGTGCCATGTGTAGCACATTTTTAAAGACAGGAATTTTATCCATAGCATCTTTCATGCCCTTAGGTGGCTCTGGCTCTTTAAGCTGTGATAATAATTCACCTACGCCGCGCAAAGCAGTAACAGATTCTGCACCCATACCCATTGCAACCCTATCTGGTGTGCCAAAAAGATTGGCTAAGACAGGAATGTTGTAGCCCTTAGGGTTTTCAAATAGCAGAGCAGGGCCACCTTGCTTTAAAGTACGATCACAAATTTCGGTCATTTCTAAAACAGGATCCATTTCTTGAGTGATACGTTTTAGTTGGCCTATTTTTTCCAGTTGCGCGATAAAATCTCGGAGATCATTATATTTCATGGTTTTTGGCTTGAGTTATGGCGGTGTTGAAATGGGTATCAGTCATTATACGTAGGATGGGTAGAGCGTCTTCTTGCGAAACCCATCATTTACATAGTGTTGATGGGTTTCATTGCGTGCCCAAAAAGCAGCGGGTAGGATGGGCAAAGGGGCTTTATCCCGTGCTCATCATTTTATAGGTACAAGATGAGTACGAATAAGCCCTTTGCTTATCCTACAATGTTTTTATTGAGTTGCAATGCCATTATGACGCAATAGCGCATCTATCTTTGGCTCTCTACCTCGGAATTTAACAAACAGAACCATCGCATTTTCACTACCGCCCGTTTCTAGGATGTTTTCTAAAAAGGCACGGCCCGCTTCTTGGTTAAAAATACCTTGTTCTTCAAATAAAGAATAAGCATCACTTGATAGCACTTCTGCCCATTTGTAACTGTAATAACCCGCCGCATAGCCACCGGCAAAAATATGCGAAAAGCTGTGCGCAAATCGATTAAAAGCAGGTGGAACCATCACTGAAACTTGCTGGCGAATTTCATCCAGCACTTCATAAATACGCGCCCCATTTTCGGGCTTATATTCTTGGTGTAATCTAAAATCAAACAAGCTGAATTCTAATTGGCGCACCATTAACATACCGGCTTGAAAATTCTTAGCGGCAAGCATTTTATTAAATAGGGATTCAGGAAGCGCATCGCCCGTTTTATAATGGCCAGAAATTAAATCCAGCGCTTCTTTTTCCCAGCACCAATTTTCCATAAATTGACTAGGCAGTTCAACCGCATCCCATTCAACGCCATTAATACCCGAAACACCTAAGTGATCTACTTTGGTAAGCATGTGTTGTAAACCGTGACCAAATTCATGGAATAAAGTCAACACTTCATCATGCGTTAATAAGGCAGGATCATTTGCCGTAGGCGGTGTGAAATTACAGGTGAGATAAGCAACAGGGACTTGCAAGCCATCAGCTGTTATTTTACGGCCAACACAGTCATCCATCCAAGCTCCGCCACGCTTTTGTGCACGTGCATAAAGATCAATATAAAATTTACCGCGTAGCTCGCCTGATTTATCTAAAATCTGAAAAAAACGTACTTCTTCATGCCAGGTATCAATTCCTTGCTCTTCACTGATTTGTAAGCCGTAAAGTTTTTCTACCACACTAAATAAGCCGGATAACACTTTAGGAGCAGGGAAGTATTGTTTAACCTCTTCTTGTGATAAGTCATAGGCATGTTGACGCATTTTCTCGGAAAAATAACCAACATCCCAAGCAAACAGCTTATTAATGCCATAGTGCTCAGTGGTAAAAGCGGTTAGGTCCACTAAATCTTGTTTTGCTTGAGGCAGTGATTTTTCTGCTAATTCTTCTAAAAAGTCAGTGACTTGTTTCGGCGTTTCCGCCATTTTTGTTGCCAATGACAATTCTGCGTAATTATTAAA
>JAQRMR010000013.1 GCA_028599115.1 Methyloprofundus sp. | reverse complement strand
GTTCTATTTTAAAAGAAGATAAGGCTTTTAAAATAAAAGTGACTTTATTGGATGTCGTTAAAAAGCAGCCGATTAATGAGTTTCGATTAACAGCCAATGCTAATTCGATGCGTAAAGCAGCGCACTATTTAAGTGATGCTATTTATAAATCAGTTATGGGGATAGAGGGTGTTTTTAGTAGCCGAATTGCCTACATTACAACCCAACAAATCAATAAGAAACAAAAGCAATATAGTTTGTTTATTTCGGATTATGATGGACATAATGCGGTAGCGATCACCAAGTCGAAAGAGCCTTTAATGTCGCCCGCATGGTCTCCTAATGGGCAGCATATTGCTTATGTTTCTTTTGAAAATAAAGTCTCTGAAATATTTGTCCAAACTTTAGCAACAGGTGATAGACGGAGTGTTGCTAAACATAAAGGTGTTAATGGGTCGCCTGCGTGGTCACCTGATGGGAAAAAACTCGCTATTACTTTGTCTAAATCGGGTAATTCTGATATTTATATTTTAACGCTGGCTAATTTTTCATTGAAGCAATTAACGCGCTCATGGGCGATAGATACTGAAGCGTCATGGTCGCCAGATGGTAAAGAAATTTTATTTACCTCAAATAGAGGGCAAGGTGCGCAGCTCTATATTATGTCAGCAACGGGGAAAGGGGCAGCTGAAAGAGTGACCTTTAGTGGTGGGTATAATGCACGAGGTAGTTTTTCTAAAGACGGTAAGCGAATTGTTATGATTCAAGCAGTAAAAGAAAATTATAGAGTTGCTGTTTTGGATAGACTGAGCCAGCAAACGACGATTTTAAGTGAGGGTCGTGGGGATGAGTCACCGAGTTTTTCTCCTAATGGGCAAGTGATTATTTATGCTCGTCGCAAGGGAGGAAAAGAGATTTTATCGCTGGTCAGTGTTGATGGTTTAAAAAAGCAGGATATTAAGCATAGTTCAGGGGCAGTGAGAGAGCCGGTGTGGGCGCCTAAAAAATAAGGAATGGGAATTTTATAACTTGTGCATTCTGGCTGGCCTTTTTATTCGTCTTCAGCGTTGCGTAAACAGTTACATAGCTTGCTATGCGCCTGTTTTCACGCCTTGAAAACGAACAAAAATTCTGCGCAATAATGCTCAAGTTATTTCATCCCCATTCCTAAGTTTATATATTTAAAATGAGAGGTTAATTTAATGACTAATTATAAGAAAATTGTCGTAACAGTAATGATGTTAATATTTTTGTCTGCTTGTTCAGATGAGTTGGTAAAAGACAAGCCAGGTGTTGATGATGAGGATAATGTACAAAATATAGGCTATCAAGATGGCGATGGTTTAGGGGTAGAAACAGTTGCGATTGGGGAAGGAGACAGTACTTATGTGGCTGATTTAATGCAATCTGAAATGTTTAGTGACCCTGCTAGTCCTTTATCAAAACGGACTATTTATTTTGAATACGATAGTAGTACGGTGAAGCAAGAGTTTATTCCTGTGATTGAGGCGCATGCTGTGTATCTAACGAATAATCCGAACCAAAATATTAATTTAGAAGGGCATTCTGATGAACGTGGGACGCGTGAATATAATATTGCCCTTTCTGAGCAGCGCGCAAAGTCTGTTTTTAAGATGTTGCAAGTGCTGGGGGTAATGACTCATCAAGTGAATATTGTCAGTTATGGTGAAGAAAAACCTGAATCGTTAGATCAGACTGAAGAGGCTTTTGGTTTGAACCGTCGCGTGGAAGTGGTGTACCAATAATGAAAAAATTACTGTTAGTTGCAGGGTTATGTTTTACAGGCTTGAGTCAGGCAGACTCTCGACCGTTGCCACCGATTATTGATCATTCAAGCTATGCGCAGCAAGCAGCCTACTCCAATCAGGGGACGGCTAACCAAGCGACCTTGGGTATGTTAAATCAAATCACTAGCTTACAAACTGAAATACAGCAGTTGCGTGGCTTAGTTGAGCAACAAAAACATGAGTTGTCTAATTTAAAAAAACGCCAGCAAAGTATTTATGCTGATATGAATAGTCGTTTTCAAAAATTATCGCCGGTTGGAGTCATCGCTCCGAGTGATGTTTTAACAGAGGGTGACTTGGCTGTGCCGGTTGCTGATCGTCGCTCTGTCGTACCAGCAGCTTCATTTGTAAAGCAAGCGGCACCCACAAAGAAAGTTGCATTGTCAGAGAAGGTAGCATTTGATGCGGCTTATGCGAATGTAAGAAATAATCATTATAAAGAAGCAATTGTTCAATTTAAGCAGTTTCTTAGTGATTTTCCTACCGGGGAGTATAGCGATAATGCGCAATTTTGGTTGGCTTCAGTTTATAAAGTCACCCATGATATAAAGGCAGCAAAAGCTGGTTTTAAGGCTGTTGCAACAAATTACCCACAGAGTGATAAAGCATCCGTTGCGCTTTATAAGCTAGCCGATATTTATCGTGATGAAAATAATAAGCCAGAAGCCAAGAAGCTTTATCAGCAATTAACCAAGCAGTATGCCGGTTCGACTTCAGCTAAAATGGCATTGAAAAAGTTACGAGAAATGGATATTTAGTGAGCGCACAAACATTAAGAATTAGTGAAATATTTTATTCATTACAAGGTGAATCAAAAACCGTTGGTCTACCGACTGTTTTTATTCGTTTAACTGGGTGTCCGTTACGTTGCCAATACTGTGATACCAGTTATGCTTTTTCGGGCGGGAAAATCACCGCCATAGCAGATATTATTGAGCAGGTTGAAGGCTATCAAACAAAATATATCACGGTAACGGGTGGGGAGCCTTTAGCGCAGCCAGAGTGTTTGAGTTTGTTGGAACAATTGGCTGATAAGGGTTATGAGGTTTCACTGGAAACCAGCGGTGCATTGGATGTTGCTAAAGTTGATACGCGTATTTCCAAAGTGATGGATTTAAAAACACCCGCTTCCGCAGAAGAGTCGCGTAATTTATATGCAAATATTCAGTATTTAACAGCAGAAGATCAAGTTAAATTCGTTATTTGTAATCGTGAAGATTATGATTGGTCTAAGCAAAAAATACTGGAATACCAGTTGGATGAAAAGTGTGAGTTGCTGTTTTCTCCCGCAATGGGGCAGCAAGATCCAACTGAGTTGGCTGAGTGGATTTTAAGTGATCAATTGCCGGTAAGATTTCAGCTGCAACTACATAAAATTTTATGGGGCAATAAGGCGGGTAAATAATTTTTCGCTATTATGCATTATATGTCATCCAGGTAGGATGGAATAACGCAGTGTTTTCCACCTTTCAATCATCACCCCTATCAAACTGTGTTTAATAATGCCGGAAAACGCTGGCGCCATTCCGGCCTATGGTATTTATTAGGCTCTTTTCCTAAATAGTTATGCAATGCTTTAACCCCAAGGCTCCATAAGAGCTTACAGGGAATTAATTGTATCGGTAGTTATGCTTGAGGAGAAGGCTGGTTGTTTACCTGCATTCTATTTTTTAGATGACTCCATTTAGTTAAATGATTGGCTGGGCTGACTTTTTTATTATTACCATTAAAATTAGCAAGCCATAAGCCAGAATGATTAAATGAGAAGAGGGCTATTAAGTCATTACGTTGACTAGCTGGTTTTATTTCAGGAATAAGGTTATCTAATACAAGAGGGGTGGCCCCCGGGTAAGCTAGATAAGATAAAACCATGTGTGCGGTTTTTAGTTTGTTAAGCTTTACATAGGTAATACGTAATTTATCTGCATCGATACCTAATTCCAGTAAAGAAAAGTACTTGGCGATGGAGTAGTCCTCGCAATCCCCGGCACCGACAGCTAATAGCTCATTAGGTGTTGCCCAGTAATCAACTGTATTCCACTGTTTAAGGTCATCAGCAAACCTAATGTTTTGGTTGAAAAAATCATTAACTTGTTGCAGCTTTTGTTGGTCAGTAGCAAACTTTGCATTCTCCATTAAGGCTTGCCATTGCTCAGCTCTTATTATAGTTGCTTGATTTAGGTGGCTGAAGTCTTTGTTATCAAGAGCTAGTGCATCAAAAGTTAAAAATAAGCCTATGAAAAGTAAGCTGTGAAATTTATTAGCTAAGGTTGTGTGCATATAATATTGAATGGGAAATAGAGTAAATTTTGCTTATTCTTTGAAATGAGCTTCCTTAAATGTCAGGTTTAAAAAATCATACCTTACTGCAAGAAAGGTATGATTTTATGAGTTAGGCTGCATTTATTTTATCCACATGAAAGCGCAGTATTATTTGAAGATTTCATAGTAAGCTAAAGCATTAGCGCTTTAACTTGCCTTGTAAAATCTTATTTACTTCAGCAGGGTTAGCTTTGCCTTGCGAGGCTTTCATGGTTTGCCCAACAAAGAAACCAAACACCTTATCTTTGCCGCTGAGATATTGCTCTACTTGTGCTGGGTTGTCTGTGATGATTTTGTCGATAATCGCTTCAATAGCACCACTATCCGTAATTTGCTTGAGTCCTTGTGCTTCAATAATGGCATCGGCACTATCAGTGCTTGACCACATCGCCTCAAAGACTTGTTTAGCGATTTTTCCTGAAATCGTGTTATCGGCAATACGTTGTAATAATTGAGCTAAGCGTGTGAAATCAATGGGTGATTGGCTAATCGTTAGGTTTTCTTTATTCAGCGCACCAGATAATTCCACACAAACCCAGTTGCTACATATTTTCGCTTCGCAGCTGGACGTTTTTACTAAGTTTTCAAAGTAATCAGCTAAAGGTCTGGAGCTAGCTAGGTTATTGGCTGCTTCTGCTTCTAGTTGGTAATCTGTCACGAAACGCTGTTTTTTAGCTTCAGGAAGCTCAGGTAAGTCGGCTTTAACTTCAGCACGTAGTTCAGGGCTAATATACACAGGTAGTAAATCAGGGTCAGGGAAGTAGCGGTAATCATTGGCTTCTTCTTTACTGCGCATAGAGCGAGTTTCGTCTTTATCGGGATCATAAAGGCGAGTTTCTTGCACAATACTACCACCTGCTTCAAGAATCTCTTTTTGCCGTTCAACTTCGGTGAAAATTGCTTTTTCCACAAACTTGAACGAATTGATGTTTTTAAGCTCGGCACGTGTACCAAATTCTTCTTGGCCTTTCGGGCGTAGTGATATATTCACATCACAACGAAAAGAACCTTCCTGCATATTACCGTCACTAATATCTAAATATTGCACTAGCTCATGAATTTTACGCATGTAAGCAACAGCTTCTTTGGCAGAGCGCATGTCTGGTTCAGAAACGATCTCTAGTAAGGGTGTTCCAGCGCGATTGAGATCAACACCTGTTGAGCCATGAAAGGATTCATGTAAAGATTTTCCCGCATCTTCTTCTAAATGCGCACGAGTGACACCGATGCGTTTAGTTTGGCCATTAACTTCAATATCTAAATGGCCAACTCCAACGATAGGGTGGTCCATTTGGCTAATTTGGTAGCCTTTAGGTAAATCAGGGTAAAAGTAGTTTTTACGTGCAAAAACCGAGTAGTCGCTGACTTCTGCTTCAATCGCCATACCGAATTTTACTGCCATACGCACAGCTTCTTGGTTTAAGACAGGCAATACTCCAGGTAAGCCTAAATCAACAGCGCAAGCTTGGGTGTTAGGTTCTGCACCATAAGCGGTAGAGGCTGCTGAAAATATTTTTGTTTTTGTTGAAAGTTGAGCATGAATTTCTAGCCCAATCACTGTTTCCCATTGCATAGTCATTTCCTTACTCGAAGCCTTTAGGTGTTTGTTGGTGCCAGTTAGTGACTTGTTGATATTGATGTGCCACATTTAATAGCTTAGCTTCGGCAAAGTAATTGCCAATAATTTGTAAGCCAACAGGTTTGTTATCAATAAAACCCGCTGGTACAGACATAGCTGGTAAGCCAGCTAAGTTAATTGCAATGGTATAAATATCTGCAAGGTACATTTCAATTGGGTCTGCGGTTTTTTCGCCAATGCCAAAAGCAGGGGTCGGTGTAACGGGCCCCATAATGACATCAACTGTTTCCAGTGCCTTGGCAAAATCTTCGCTAATTAAGCGGCGGATTTTTTGCGCTTTAATATAATAGGCATCGTAATAGCCTGCACTGAGTGCGTAGGTGCCGACTAGAATACGGCGCTTTACTTCTGTGCCAAAGCCTTCACCACGTGAGCGTATATAAAGGTCGTTGAGATCTTCAGGGTCGGTGCAACGATGGCCAAAACGTACGCCATCCATGCGCTGTAGATTGGCGGAGCATTCTGCTGGGGCAATCACATAATAAGCGGGAATAGCCAGCTTGAGATGTGGCATGGAGACTTCAACAATCTCTGCGCCCATTTTCTTGTATTCATTAATGGCGGTTTCAATAGTCGTCGCCATTTCGCTGTTCAGGCCTTCATCAAAGAATTCTTTAGGCAGTCCGATTTTTAAGCCTTTTAAGCTATCATTTAAGTTGGCACTGTAATCCGGTACGTCTTGTTGTGCGCTAGTTGAATCTTTAGCATCAAAGCCAGCCATTGCTTGTAGCATTAAGGCTGCATCTTCTGCCGTTTGTGCCATTGGTCCGCCTTGATCTAAGCTAGAAGCATAGGCAATCATACCGTAACGAGAAACGCGACCATAAGTCGGTTTTAAACCGGTAATACCACAAAAAGCAGCGGGTTGGCGAATGGAGCCGCCTGTATCAGTTCCGGTAGCAGCGGGAATTAAACGTGCAGCAACGGCTGCGGCTGAGCCACCCGAAGAACCCCCAGGAACAGTACTATCTGCCCACGGGTTTAAAGCACTGCCGTAAAAACTGGTTTCATTAGATGAACCCATCGCAAACTCATCCATATTGAGTTTACCTAAAGAAATCATGCCTGCCGTATTGAACTTATCAACAACGGTAGCGTTATAAGGCGCGATAAAGTTATCCAGCATTTTTGAGCCACAGCTGGTTTTAATTCCTTGAGTACAAAAAATATCTTTATGTGCCATCGGGATACCCGTTAACAACGGAGCATTTCCTGCGGCAAGTAAGGCATCTGCCTGTTTTGCTGCAGCTATTGCTTGTGTTTCTGTCACAGTAATAAAGCTATTTAATGTGCTGTGTTGTTGGATGCGGTTTAAATAAGCTTGGGTTAGTTCTTGGCTAGAATACTCGCCCGTTTGTAAGCCTTGGCTCAGTTGTTTGAGCGTTTTTGTATGTATAGTCATTAATCTAGTACCTTAGGAACAAGGTAAAGTCCTTCTTCAACTTGAGGGGCGATGGCTTGAAAATTATCGCGTTGATTTGATTCAGTAACTTGGTCCGGGCGTAAACGTTGGATTGTATCTAAAGGGTGCGCCATGGGTGCAACATTATCAGTGTCAACTGAACTCATTTGTGCGACTAAATTTAGCATATTTGATAAGTCAGCAGTATAAGACTCGGTATCTTCGGTGTTAATACCTAACCGCGCTAGATAGGCGATTTTATTAACATCATCAGTGGTTAATGACATTTGCACTCCGTATGAACAAGTAGGGGTTTGTTGGGTTAAAGGCTTTCTGTATGATTTCAGTAAAGCAATTATTGGCGAATATGATACGTTATATCTTGCCCAAATACCTGAATGATTGTTAAAGTAGCAATAATTTTGTATGTTTTCAAGGCTAGTAGTGTATGTTTAAAAAAATTCGCGGCATGTTTTCTAATGACTTATCAATTGATTTAGGAACTGCTAACACGCTTATTTATATGCCAGGGCAGGGAATTGTTTTAAATGAGCCTTCTGTTGTTGCTATTAGAGAAGATAGCATTCGTGGGACTAAAACAATTGCAGCGATTGGCTCTGATGCTAAATTAATGCTGGGGCGTACTCCTGGAAATATTACAGCAATTCGCCCTTTAAAAGATGGTGTAATTGCAGATTTTTCTGTAACAGAACGGATGTTGCGTGAGTTTATTGATAAGGTACATGAAAATAAGTTTTTACGACCTAGCCCACGAATTTTAATTTGTGTGCCCTGTGGTTCAACACAAGTAGAGCGCAGAGCCATTAGAGAATCCGCATCAATGGCGGGCGCTCGGGAAGTCTATTTAATTGATGAGCCTATGTCTGCTGCCATAGGAGCGGGCTTACCGGTTGATGAAGCGCATGGTTCGATGGTTTTAGATATTGGTGGCGGTACATCAGAGGTTGCTATTATTTCGTTGAGCGGGATTGTTTATTCCGCTTCAGTTCGTATTGGTGGTGACCGCTTTGATGAGGCCATTATTAATTATGTGCGCCGAAATTACGGTACATTAATCGGTGAATCAACTGCTGAAAAAATTAAAAAAGAAGTGGGTACAGCTTACCCGGGCAGTGAAATTCTAGAAATTGAAGTGAAAGGGCGTAACCTAGCAGAAGGAGTGCCGCGCGGGTTTACTTTAAATAGCAATGAAATTTTGGAAGCCTTGCAAGAGCCGCTTTCGGGTATTGTGGGTGCAGTTAAAGTTGCTTTAGAGCAAACACCACCAGAACTAGGGGCTGATGTTGCGAATAGAGGGATTGTACTAACGGGAGGGGGCGCTTTATTAAAGGATATAGATCGTCTTATTGCTGAAGAAACAGGTTTACCTGTTTATATCGCTGAAGATCCATTGACTTGTGTTGCAAGAGGTGGGGGCATGGTGCTAGAAATGTTAGATGAAAAAGGGATTGCTGCTTTTTCTTTAGAATAATTTACAGTCAGTTTTTAAGCCCTATTTTTACAAAATATTATTAGGGTCATTTCAATTTTTGTCTCAAGGGTGCTCAGGTCAACTTGACCAGAGTGTCCCAACGTAATAACAGAGTAGGAGTCTAGCCATAAACTTTTTATTTGCCACTGGCTCCTCGCTTAACGCTCGGTTTTCTATTGTCTTGCTACTCTCGTTAGCTTTAATTTTTTCAGACCAATATACCGATAAACTGAAGCCACTACGGGCAGTGCTTTCTTGGCTGGTTTATCCGGTTCAGTATGTGGCAAATGTTCCTAATCAGTTACTCAATAGTTTTGCTGACAATATAGATAGCTATCAACAGTTATTAGAAGATAACAAAACCCTAAAAAATAATGAACTAATCAATAATGTAAAATTATTGAAATTTGCTGCTTTAGAGGCAGAAAATATTCGTTTACGTTCATTATTAGATAGCTCCTTTAAATTGGGTGAGCAGTTTTTGATTGCTGAATTAATGTCAGTTAGTCTTGCGCCTTATGAGCAAGTCGTGATGGTTAATAAAGGAAGTCGGTTTGGGGTACATGATGGTCAGGCCGTTTTGGATGCTAAAGGAATTGTTGGCCAAGTTAAACAAGCATTGTCATTAAGCTCGCAAATTATTTTAATAACTGACCCTAATCATGCCATACCTGTACAGTTGAACCGTAATGGCTTGCAAACAATTGCTTTGGGAACAGGACAGTTAAATCAATTACATTTGCCTTTTTTGCCTAATAATACGGATATAAAAAAGGGTGATTTATTAATCACTTCAGGCTTGGGCGGTGTGTTTCCTCAAGGGTACCCTGTTGCTATTGTTGAGTCGATTACTGAGCAGCCCGGGAAACCTTTTGCGGTGATAAAAGCAAGGCCAACTGCCGCTTTAAATGCAAGTCGTGAGTTTCTAATTGTTTGGAGTAGCGAGCAAGTCGTTCCCTTACAGCCTTTAGTGAGTGATGAAAATGCCAAATAATAGCCTACCATTAAGTTTGTATTATTGGGGCTCAGTATTTATAGCAATGCTACTTAGCGTTGTTTTTGTGCCTGATATGATAAAAGTCATGATGCCTGACTGGGTGCTTATTGTTTTGATTTATTGGTCATGTATCGCTCATTTTCGTGTCAGTGTTGGGCGAGCGTGGTTGGTTGGTTTATTAATGGATGCCTTAACTGGTCAGCTATTAGGGCAATATGCGCTGACTTATGCTGCGAGTATTTATTTAACAGAAATGCAATATAAGCGTATAAAAGCAGCACCTATTATGCAGCAGAGTTTATTTGTTGCCGGTATTTTGTTTTTAGCCAAAATTCTATTTTTTTGGGTAGAACGTATCGAGCATGAAAGCCTTCCCGCTTATTTTTGGCTTTCTATTTTTACGGGTGCATTAGTTTGGCCTGTCATTAGTATTTTATTTAGTAAAGTAAGGTTGTCGTAAAGTACGATTATGCGCCGTTACGAAGTTATTAAAGATGTCTTTTTAGAAAACCGAATCTTTTGGAGTCGCACCGTTATTATGTTTGTGGCGATGCTATTTTTGATTTTTGGGCTTATTTTTAGGCTCGTGTATTTGCAAGTCTCAGGGCATAGCAAGTATCACAGTATGGCAACCAATAACCGTATTAAAGTCGCCTCTATTCCACCGACGCGGGGCATTATTTATGATAAAAATGGCCGAGTTCTTGCGGAAAACTTACCGTCTTATAGTTTGGAAATTATTCCAGAACAAGTTAAGGATATGCCCAATACACTGCTTAGGCTGCAGAAATTATTAGATATTCCTGATGAAAAGCTCAAGGCTTTTGCCGAGCACAGTAGACGCTATAAGCGCTTTGATAGTATTCCGCTATTATTAAAATTGAGTGCTGAGGATGTTGCTAAATTTGCGGTGTTGCGGCATACCTTTCTCGGTGTCGATATTCAAGCGCGATTAATTCGGCATTACCCTTATAAAGAGTTGACTGCGCATGTTGTTGGCTATCTTGGGCGAATTAATAACAAAGAATTAAAGCGTGTTTCAGAAATAGAGTACAGGTCAATGCACTTTATTGGTAAGACAGGCGTAGAGTCTGCTTATGAGGATATTTTGCGCGGCTATGCGGGGTATGCGGAAATAGAAACTAATGCGCAAGGGAAGCCGGTTAAAACACTGGCTAATATTATGCCTACCCCAGGTGCAGATCTGCATTTGTCTCTGGATATTGATTTACAAAGAATTGCTTATGATGCCTTGGCAGAATATAACGGTGCTGTTGTCGCTCTAGACCTAGAAACGGGTGGTGTAATTGTTCAGGTAAGTAAAGCGAGTTTTGATCCGAATTTATTTGTCTCTGGCATTAGTTATAAGGATTACAATCGAATTAACCATTCTAGAGATATGCCTTTATTTGATCGTGTTTTGCGCGGTCAGTACCCTCCAGGGTCAACACTTAAGCCTTTTGTTGGTTTAGCCGGGCTTGAATATAATGTAATAAAAGCGCAACAAAAATTATATTGCCCCGGGTATTATCAATTACCCCATAAAGACCACAAATACAGAGACTGGAAAAAACGAGGTCATGGAATGGTTGATTTAAGGAAGTCAATTATTCAGTCTTGTGATGTTTATTATTATGATTTAGCACTGACGCTAGGGATAGATAATTTATCCTCTTTTTTAAATGATTTTGGTTTTGGGAAAAAGACTGGGATAGACCTGAATGGAGAAAATTCAGGGTTAATGCCTTCAAGAGAGTGGAAGCGTATTAATAAGAATACAGTTTGGTACCCTGGCGAAACTCTGATTACAGGCATTGGGCAAGGGTTTACACAGATAACGCCGCTACAACTTGCATACGCAACAGGTATTTTAGCTAAAGGTGGAAAGCTGACAGCGCCTTTTTTGGTTGAGCGTAAAGTGTATGTGGATAGAGAAGAGGATGTTAGCCACGCACAAACTAAACAACTTAATTTAAAGGATAATAATTTGTTAACGATTAGGCAAGCGATGGTTGATGTTATTCATTCTAAGCGAGGCACTGCACGTTTAATTGCGGGGAAACGGGGTTACCAAATCGCGGGTAAAACAGGCACAGCGCAAGTTTATAGTATTAAGCAAGATGAAGAGTATAACGAAGAGGAAATTGCTTTTAATATGCGAGATCATGCGCTTTTTATTGCTTATGCCCCAGCAGATAACCCGAAAATAGCTGTTGCGGTTATTGCTGAGCATGGTAGTCATGGCGGCTTTACAGCAGCGCCTATTGCCTCGGCAGTAATAATAGAATACTTGAAAAAAGGTAAATAGGCGATGCATGCTGAACTAAGAGCTGAGCAATTTCGTAAACACTCACTATTAGGTAATTTATTAAGGAAATTACATATAGATATTCCTTTGTTTGTTGCTTTGTTAATTTTATTAGTACTGAGTTTTATGATGCTTTATAGCGTGGGTGACCAAGAGTGGGCCTTATTGGTTCGTCAGGCATCACGAATGAGTGTGTCATGTGTGTTAATGGTCTTCCTGGCGCAATTAGAACCGCAGCAATTTCAACGATATTCGATTGCTTTTTATGTGCTGGGAATTGCTTTATTGATTGCCGTGTTAGCGGTTGGCGATGTCGGGAAAGGTGCGCAGCGGTGGTTGTATATTGGCTTTCGTTTCCAACCCTCGGAAATGTTGAAAATTTCCACACCAATGATGGTTGCATGGTATTTAGCAGGGCATGAGATTCCACCTAAGTGGAAACATATTATGAGTGTTTTGGCTTTTATTATGCTGCCTACCATTTTAATTGTGCGTCAGCCTGATTTAGGGACTTCATTGTTAGTTGCCAGTTCAGGTTTATCTGTTTTATATTTTGCTGGCTTGTCATGGCGCTATGTTTTTTCAGCGGCGATAGGGGTAAGTGCCTTTGCACCTATTTATTGGCATTATTTTATGCGCAGTTATCAAAAAGACCGAGTGAATACCTTTTTAAACCCAGAGTCTGATCCTATGGGGAAAGGCTACCATATTATTCAATCTAAAATTGCGATTGGTTCGGGAGGCGTGTCCGGTAAAGGTTGGCAAGAAAACACTCAGTCTCAGTTGGATTTTTTACCAGAAAGTTCAACGGATTTCATTTTTGCAGTGTTTGCTGAAGAATTTGGTTTACTAGGCTGTTTAGCCTTGCTGTCGGTGTATTTATTTATTATTGCCCGAGGTTTATATATTGCTGTCCAAGCACAAGATACTTACAGCCGGCTATTAGCTGGGAGTTTAGTCTGTACTTTTTTTATCTATGTTTTTGTTAATATTGGTATGGTCATTGGGATTCTACCCGTGGTAGGGATTCCACTGCCATTGATTAGTTATGGTGGGACATCCATGGTGACCTTATTTGCAGGTTTTGGTATTTTGATGTCAATTCATACGCATAAAAAGGTGTTGCCGACTTAGTTGTGAATTATAGGGTTTTTAGGGATACCCTATTCAGCGCGTTGCTTTTTTTTTGGTGAAAGCAACGCGCTATCAATGTTTCACTTTTTAGTGATCGGTAAAATAAATTTGTCGGCCATGGGTTTTCTGGGTAGGGCGATAGTTATGAGAATAATAAGCCTTAAATTTTTGTAACTGTTTTTTTGGTACAAATAAATGCTGTTGAAACACTAGCCAAAGCACATTTTCTGAACAAGGAGGTGTTGTTAAAGAGCCAATATAGTTGTAATGCTGTTTATTTTCAGGAATAAATTTTTCTAAGTGAAGCTCAGTTTTAACTTGCTCTCCTGGTTTGGGGATTTTATCAAAAATATGGTCATAAACAGGTGAGTTTCCGATTTCGATTAATAATGAAATAACGGCTAATTGTCCGTCAGTCGCTTCATGTACCAAGTGCATTTCTGCAGGAAACTGAGTTCCATTTATCGTATGTTCACTGTCTGCATGAAAGTGCAGTTGTTTTAATTTAAAGCGTTTATTATCAACAGCAATAAAATTATCTTCCTCCATATCAAATTCAATGGTATGCCCATTGTTAACAATATGGGTATGTGTTGGCAGATAAGCGAATATTAATTCCTGATTAGAAGGTAATGCATCGTCGGTATGTAAGTCGATAGGTGATTGGTCATGGCCTTGTCGGCAGGTTTTAAATTCACGGTCGAGTTCAGACCAATGTTCAGGTGATTCTAAGCCCTCATAACTCCAATGGTGCTTGCTCGTACAGCCACTAAGGGCAGTAATAACGATGAAAATAATTAGATGATTTGATAAGGTATTAAGCGTTTTCATTAGCGATTTAAATTTTGTAGACAAACATTAATTATATCCTTTAATCACAGGTAAAACTCAGTTACTCAAGTAGAAAATAGCCTGTTCAAATTTTTATTTATCATAAAAAGAAATTTTTCTGAAGGGAGATAAATGCTTATGGTGCATAGGGAGCTTGTAAAATTCAGGCTATGCCGGCGGTGTAATGCTCAAGGATGCTCTAATCAATGTAGTCAGAGATTTTTCAGCTTATGCCGGGCTAATTTTCTGCAATAAGAAATTTACCATAAAAGCAATACAAAGTAAGGCGATGCCTAATGCTAAGCCCATTTCAAATGCACCTTTACTGGTTTCTAAGGCGATAGCTGTGGTTAGAGTTCGAGTGGAGCCATGAATATTTCCTCCCAGCATCATGGCGGCGCCAACTTCGCCAATAGCACGACCAAACCCAGTGATAATAATCGCTAAAAAAATGAATTTTAATTCTTTTAATAAAGGTAAAAGAATTTGTGATTGACTAGCGCCGATTGATTTAAGTGTTGTTAATAAACGCGGGTCGCTTACTTGAATGGCTGTTAGCGTCATATTGATAATAATCGGTAGAATTAAGCAAACCTCTCCTAAAATAATCGCGTTTTCTGTATAGAGCATGGCATAGCTACCAAATACCCCTTTTCGGCTTAGTAGCCCATAAAGAATCAAGCCTATCATTACCGTTGGCATGGCCATTAAGGTATTGAGTAGTTGCTGTATCAATTTTTTCGCAAAGAATTGGTTGATAGCAATGATCATTCCAATCGGAATGGCAATCAGTGATGCCACTAATGTCGCGATGAGTGATATTTTCAAAGAGGTCCAAATAATAAAATAAATATTTGGATCAAATTGAAACAGTAAATCGATTGCGGCAATAAGTGACTGAGAAAAATAGTCCATTAATCAGTGTGTTTCCAGTGCCCCGATTTACCACCCGATTTTTCTAATAGTTGCACATTCTGGATGCACATGCCTCGATCAACAGCTTTACACATATCGTAAATCGTTAATAGTGTGACTTGGGTAGCTGTTAAAGCTTCCATTTCCACTCCGGTTTGTCCGGTCGTTTTGACGGTTGTCTCACAATGCACTCTGTTATTTTTGCTATCGGCGACAAGATTTATTTCTACGTGGCTGATAGGTAATGGGTGACAGAGAGGGATTAAATCAGCCGTACGTTTACTGGCCATAATGCCGGCAATACGTGCAATGGAAAGCACATCGCCTTTTTTGTGTTCGCCGCTTTCAATTAATGCTAAGGTACTCGCTTTCATTTCGATATAACCAGAAGTGATAGCGGTGCGTTGTGTGCTGGGTTTATCACCTACATCAACCATGTGAGCTTCACCAGCAGTGTTGAAATGAGTTAATTGGGTCATGAGTTAGCCGTCTTATAAAAAACAATTGACCATTATCCGTTTTTTAGTCCGTGAGTGAAAGATTGTGTCGATAAAAGTACGTTATTTTGCCAGTTTAAAAGAGTTAATTGGTCAGGCGACTGATGATTGTGAGTTTGTATCAGGGATGACGGTACAAGATGTTTGGCAGAAATTGTTGCCAGAAAAGTCTATGCCGGCGAATATTCTAGCAGCGATTAATATGGAATATGTCAGCTTGGATACGCTAGTCAAGGATGCTGATGAGTTGGCGTTTTTTCCTCCAGTAACAGGGGGTTAGCTGGTGATAAAAATTTGCACATCAGCGTTTGAACCTTACAAAGAAATTGAGGCTTACCAAATTCAGCAGAAGAAATCTTTAGCAGGAAAGCAAGGAGCCGCGAATGTTTTTGTAGGTACGATGCGAGATTTTAATGAGGGTGAAGAGGTCAAAGGGATGACTTTGGAGCATTACCCTGGGATGACAGAAAAACAATTGCAGCATGTTTTAGCTGAAGCTGCAGAGCAGTGGCCATTACTAGATAGTCTAGTGATACATCGTGTCGGGGATGTTTTCCCTGATGATGTGCTGGTTTTGGTTGCAGTATGGTCAGCACATAGAGGCGCTGCTTTTGATGCTTGTCGGTTTATTATGGAAGCTTTAAAATCGAAAGTGCCTTTTTGGAAAAAGGAGATTTTAAAAGATGGCGAGTGCCGTTGGGTCGATAAAAATACCGATGGCTATGTAGGTTAAGCTAAAATTTGTGCGTTAAATGAAACGCTTAACGCACAAATTCCATTTTATTTACTTTTGGTATCGAGCGATACTTTCAGTAATTTCTATTTCTGCTTCTTTAATGCCAAACCAACCTTCAACTTTAACCCATTTGCCTTTTTCTAAATCTTTATAGTGCTCAAAGAAATGAGAGATTTTAGCTAAATCAATTTCAGGGAAATCTAAGTAGCTTTCAACTTTATCGTAATAAGTGGTTAATTTTTGCACAGGAACAGCAAGAATTTTTGCATCTTCACCGGCTTCATCAGACATTTTCAAAACGCCAACAGGGCGACAACGAATTACACTACCTGCCAAAATAGGCGCAGGAGTCATTACAAGTACATCAACCGGATCACCATCATCAGATAATGTATGAGGAATATAACCGTAGTTAGCAGGGTATTGCATTGCTGTTCCCATGAAGCGATCAACGGTTAAAGCACCGGTATCTTTATCAACTTCATATTTAACAGGATCACTGTAAGCAGGGATTTCAATGATTACGTTAATATCGCTAGGAACGTCTTTTCCTGGTGTAACATTTTCAAATGACATAAATTTCTCGTAATTAAAATTAAAAAATACTCGCATATTATACGCAATTTGAGCTGGGCTGAAGCGTATAATATGGCTTTTAAAATTTTAGTAAAAGGTGACTTAAGACAATGCAAGGAATATTGCGCAAAATGGAAACAGAACTTTCAGCGCCTGTTAATTATGTATTACCCTTAGGTGAGCAAAAAGTTGCGTTGAATCAGTTTATTGGTAAGCCAATTAAATTGACATTTACCGGGAAAATCTCATGTATTCACTGTCAAAGAGAGATCAAAAAGAGCTTTGCCCAAGGCTATTGTTATCCCTGTTTTAGCTCACTTGCGCAATGTGATCTTTGTATTATGAAACCTGAAACCTGCCATTATGAGGCGGGGACTTGCCGAGAGCCGGAATGGGGTGAAGAGTTTTGCTTTCAGCCGCATTATGTTTACCTCGCTAATTCATCCGGTGTGAAAGTCGGCATTACCAGGCATACGCAGATACCTACACGCTGGATAGACCAAGGTGCGGTGCAAGCATTGCCCATTTTAAAGGTAAAATCACGCTATATTTCTGGCCTAGCAGAAGTTGCAATTGCTGAGTACGTGAGTGATAAAACCAGTTGGCAGCGGATGTTGAAAAATTTGCAAGAGCCGGTAGATTTGCTTGCAAAACGCGATGAGTTATTAGCGTTATGTCAGGATAAGTTAACTGACATAACGGGGAAATTTGGTGGTGATGCTATTGAGTATTTAACTGATGAAGAAGTGGTGGGGATTCAATACCCTGCGGAACGCTATCCTGAAAAAGTGAAATCATTTAATTTTGATAAAAAATCTGAAGTAGCAGGGGTGTTACAAGGCATAAAAGGGCAATACTTATTATTAGATACTGGGGTGATAAATATACGCAAATTTACGGGGTACGAAGTGGAGTTTATTGGCGCATGAGCATTAGAGAGATTGCACAATTAGGTAATGATGCTTTGCGCATAGTCGCAGAGCAGGTTGCTGACATTAATGCGCCTGAAATTCAGCAAGTGATTAATGATTTGCTTTGTACCTTGGAAGATACTAGTGGAGTCGGTATTGCTGCACCGCAAATTGCAGAATCTTGGCAAATTATTGTGCTTGCATCAAAACCAACGCCGCGTTATCCCGAAGCACCAGATATGCCTGTTACCGTGATGATAAATCCTAGTTTTACACCGCTAGGTGCTGAAACAGAAAAAGATTGGGAAGGCTGCTTAAGTATCCCTAGTATTAGGGCGAAAGTACCACGTTATAAGCTAATTAAAATTAGTTATACTAATCAGCAAGGCTTGTTAGAGAGTAGTGAGCTAGAGGGTTTTGTTGCGCGTGTTTTTCAGCATGAATACGATCATTTAAATGGTTTGCTGTATTTAGATCGGGTTGAGACTAATCAGGATATTTTTTCAGAGAGTGAGTATTTAAAACAGATAGCACCTTGATTGAACGATTTCAATCAGGGTGCTGAAGTGTCTATTATTGAGACATGTGTAGCTTTAGTTCTTTAGGTAAAGTAAAAACAACTTTTTCTTCAATACCTTTGATTTCTACAGCGCTTTGGCCGCCCCAGTCTTGCAGTTGTGTAATGACTTCTTGCACAAGTATTTCTGGTGCGGATGCGCCAGCGGTTACGCCAACCGTATCTATATCATCGAACCATTCTTTTTTCATATCAGCAGCGGTATCAATTAAGAAGGCAGGTTTGCCAATTTGTTCAGCAATTTCACGTAAGCGATTTGAGTTAGAGCTATTGGGTGAACCCACGACAAGAATAATATCTGCTGTTTCTGCTAAATCATGCACAGCATCTTGACGGTTTTGTGTTGCATAGCAAATGTCATCTTTCTTTTGTTCTTGAATATCAGGGAAGTATTCATGTAGGGCATCAACCATAACTCGGGTATCGGTCATTGATAGCGTTGTTTGGGTGACATAAGCTAGGTTTTTAGGATTGTTAACCTTAGCATTTTTAACATCCTCAGGCGTTTCAACAAGGTAAATTGCTCCATTGGCAGTGCTTTTTTCATACTGCCCCATCGTGCCTTCAACTTCCGGGTGTCCTTCGTGGCCGATAAGGAAAACCTCACGGTCATCTTTTGCATGTTTAGCAACTTGAATATGAACCTTGGTCACTAAAGGGCAGGTTGCATCAAAGACCGTTAAATTTCGCTTAACAGCTTCTTTTTGTACTTTTTTAGAAACACCATGTGCGCTAAAAATAAGGTAAGAGCCTTCAGGCACATCGGATAATTCTTCAATAAAAATAGCGCCTTTCTCTCTTAGACCTTCCACAACGGTACGGTTATGCACGACTTCATGACGAACATAAATAGGTGCGCCAAAAGCTTCAAGTGCGGTGTCTACAATTTCAATAGCTCGGTCAACACCGGCACAAAAACCACGAGGGTTAGCAAGTTCAATTTTCATAATGAGTTTTTATTTAGGTTAATAATAGCGGGAAAGTAAGCCAAGCTTATTGACAAAATTTGGTAGAGGTATTTTTACTTCATAACCACCACCGGATGCTTCTTGCATTGCATTGCCATGCATATCTTCCATGCGTTCGACGATAATATCACGATTGCCTTCAGGATGTATAAACTCTAGCTTATCACCCACAGAAAATTTATTTTTTACGGCAATGTCAGCCAGCCCTGTTGATTCATCATAAGCGACTATTTCACCGCAAAATTGCTGGCGATGGCTTTTTGAATAGCCGGTGATGTAGTTTTGTTGTTCATGGGTGTGATGGCGTTGATAAAAACCGTCAGTATATCCACGATTGGCCAGATTTTCTAATACACCAATAAGCTCAGGCTGAAAGGGCCTGCCTGCAACGGCATCATTAATCGCTTGGCGATAGGTTTGTGCCGTACGTGCAACATAATAATGAGATTTAGTTCGGCCTTCAATTTTTAGACAGTCGACACCTATATCAACCAAGCGCTGTACATGCTCAATAGCACGAAGGTCTTTAGAATTCATGATATAAGTGCCGTGCTCATCTTCAGTAATGGGCATTAGCTCGCCAGGGCGACCTTCTTCTTCTAAAAAGTAAGTTTTATCGGCAAGAGGGTGGCGATCCGCACCACCACAACTGGCTGTGCTAGGATTTAAAATATCCATAGAAAGCACATCACTTTCTGCGACTAAATCACCTTCTGCATTTTCATGAGCGGGTTTTGTGTCATATTTCCAGCGACAAGAGTTAGTGCAAGTGCCTTGATTAGGGTCGCGGTGATTGAAATATCCTGATAATAAACAGCGCCCCGAATAAGCAATACAAAGTGCACCGTGAACAAAAACTTCTAGTTCCATATCAGGGCATTCTTGGCGAATTTCAGCAATTTCATCTAGCGATAGTTCGCGCGATAAGATAATACGCTCTACGCCCATAGTCTGCCAAAATTTAACCGTGGCAAAATTGACCGTATTGGCCTGGACTGACAAGTGAATAGGCATATCTGGCCATTTTTCCCGTGTCATCATAATTAATCCCGGATCAGCCATAATTAAGGCATCAGGCTTCATGGCAACAACTGGTGCAATATCATTGATAAAGCTTTTTACTTTTGTGTTGTGTGGAATAACGTTGGTTGCTAAAAAGAATTTTTTATTTAAAGAATGTGCTTCAGCAATTCCTTTAGCCAAGTTTTCGTCTAAAAAATCATTATTTCTAACGCGCAAACTATAACGAGGTTGCCCAGCATAAACAGCATCTGCACCATAGGCAAAAGCGTAACGCATATTTTTTAAAGTGCCAGCAGGTGAGAGAAGTTCGACTTTTTTCATTGAGATAAAACGTGGTGTATTAATAATACTGGGTATTTTACCTGATAGTGATGATTCTAAATAGTTTAGTTATTTTAGGGGAAATGATTGATGGTGAATTAGGGAATGTTATCGATACTCATAAAAAAGCCTCCTTTTAAGTCGAGCTTAAGAAGGAGGCTTTTAAAAGAGCTAGAGCTGGCGGAGATTAAATCTTGCCGTCTAAACCCATTTGGAAATATTTGTGCGTGATTTTATCTTGGTTGTCTAATAACCAATCAATTCCAGGCTCGTTATTCATCGCTTTTTTAATGGCTAATGCAGTCGCTTTACGGTGAATATCAAATAAGATTTGGTGATCTAAGTTGTCATCTGTTGCAACGCTTGGGTTTAACCAAACTGAACAAATAATACCTAAGTCATTGGCTTTTTCTTTTGGAATATCGCCAGCGCGAACAGCATCTAGTACACCGTTAGCAATCGCTGCTTGAACTGTTCCCATAAGGATGTTTGTATAACGGTTGTTATTAACAGTTACTTTGCTCACCATTAATGTCACAGGGCGTACTTGAATATCAGTATTTAAAATAGCAAATACTTTAGAGTGACCTTTAGTTTGGTCGCCTGTTAAAGTTGCTAAAGCGGTTCCCACAGGGCCGTCTAACTCACCAATAACAATTTCAGGTTCTGCTGCTGTTCCAGCTGGGCCACCAGCAACAAGAGCTTCCCCTGTACGCATAACGATTCTATCGCTCATTTTTTTCTCCAGAAAAAATTTAAATGAAAAATGTTGGGGTAGAATAACATTTTTTGGCAATAACTACCGTGTAATGTCTCAGTTAACTGTAAAAAATCACAACCGTGATGTAATTGGTTTTAAATATATTTACCCTGTCATCTCTAGGCGCTCAGGTGGTTTATCAATAGGAATTAATTTTAATACTAATAATGCCTGTAATTGGGCTTGTGTTTATTGCCAAGTACCTGACTTATCCATTGGTGCGGCACCTGAGGTTGATTTAGGTTTGCTTGCCCGAGAGTTAAGCGATTTTCTACAGGATGTATTGCACGGTGATTTTTATGATCGCTTTGAGATTGAGCGAGATAAACGCGTCATCAAAGACATCGCTATTTCAGGTAATGGAGAGCCGACCAGTGTTAAAAAATTTAACAGGGTACTGCAAGTCATTATTGAGCGTGTTGAGCAGGCAAATATCCCTGATCCTTTTCAATATGTTTTGATTACTAATGGAAGCTTAATGCATAAACCCGATGTGCAAAAAGGTTTGCAGCTATTTAATCGCTATAAAGGGCAGGTCTGGTTTAAAGTGGATACTGCGACTGAAGCAGGAAGGAGCTTGATTAATCAAACGGCAATAAGTACGCAGCAGCAACAAGAGAATTTAATGTTATCAGCAAGCTTGTGTGCGACTTGGGTACAAACGTGTGTATTAAGTTATGCGGGGCATGAGCAGGATAGTTTATTGTCGAAACCAGAACAAGCAGCTTATTTAGTATTGCTAGAAAAGGTTCTGCAAAATACGAAGTTGGAAGGGGTGATGCTTTATAGTGTGGCGAGGCCATCATTGCAAGCTCAAGCTAATAGTATTAGTAGTGTAAAAGAAGCGCAATTGGAAGAAATGGCTGGGAAGGTAAGGCTATTAGGCTTGCAGGTAAGGGTTTCTGTGTGAGTTAGGGGGAGGATTTTTAAAATACCTCTCAAGTAACAAAGCATTGCAGCGTAGGTCGTGTTAGCTTATTGAACGCTGTGAAATAACGTAACGCGACAGGGATTACCTCTGTTTGTCGCGTTACGTTATCTTGCGCTACGCTTAGATAAGCTAACACGACCTACGTGAACTCCATGAAACTAGCAAGGGAGAAGGTTAAAATACTCTCTGGGGAGCGTAGCTCCTATCAAAAGTATCAATAAAAATAAGCAGGTAATACATGAGTAAAAATGCTAAAAAACAGCAAAAGACTTCCGTAGAAACACAGAATGATGCATTAAAAATAGCCAAGGGAACGCAAAAGCCTGGGCAATCAAAGGAGCAGACGAAACTGATTGCGCAGGGGATACAAAAAGGCATTGAGCTGTATAAAAAACAGCAAAAAGAAAAGTCGCGTGAGTTGAATAAAAAACTTAAAAAAGTTTCATCTAAGTTAAGCCAGCAAGACTCGGCTTTTGAAATAGAATCAGAAGCTGAAATTATTGTTCAACAAAGTCGCTTGCCTTGGGTTTTGTTATTATTAAGTTGGTTAGGTTTTATAGTATTGTTTTTTAGGAATTAAATCATTAAAAATTTTATGGTGGGTTAGGCTTTAAATGAGTATACTTAATGCTCACTAAATAACATGATAGATGTTATTTTTATACTTCATTATTTAAGGAATTAACAATGTTAAAAAAAGTATTATTTGGTAGTGCTATGGTTGCTTTATTGTCAGGTTGTCAGCCAGGTGGGTATACACCAACTGGACTTGGTTTATTTACAGATGTTAGTGGCCCAATTACTGCTACAAGTGTTGTTGCAACTAAAGAAGGTAGAGCTTGTGCAGAAACTGTATTAGGTTTAGTGAATAAAGGTGATGCTTCTATCACTGCTGCTAAAAAAGACGGGGGTATTACCGTTGTTTCTACAGTTGATTTTCACAGCAAAGGTTTTTATCCTTTCGTAGGAGAAACTTGCACTATCGTAACGGGTAAATAAGAAGTAGAGAAGATCAGGTAAATTTTATTACCTGATCTTTTTATTTATTTAATAAACGTCTCTCACATAACGTTTATCTTTTTTCATTTGATTAACGTACTCAGCGGCTTGCTCTTCTGAGAATTTTCCATGCGTTGCAATCACATCATGCAAGGCTTTATCAACATCTTTAGCCATTCGGTAAGCATCACCACAAACAAAGAAATACCCACCTTGTTCTAGCTGTGCAAATAACTCGGCGCCTTGCTCACGCATGCGGTCTTGTACGTAAATTTTTTCTTCTTGGTCACGAGAGAAGGCAAGGTCTAGACGGTTAAGTAGACCGCTTTCTTGCATTGCTGTCATTTCATCTTGATAAATATAATCTGTTGCAGCATTACGATCACCAAAAAATAGCCAGTTAAGTCCTTTTGCTTGTCTAAATTCACGTTCTTGTAAGAAAGCTCGAAAAGGCGCAATCCCTGTTCCTGGGCCAACCATAATCATAGGCAGGTCGTTGTTTTCTGGAACGCGGAATACTTTATTGGGGCTAAAGAAACAGCGGACAGCCGTTGAGTCATCCACAAGATCTGCTAAATAAGTAGAACAAACCCCTTTGTGGTCGCGATCATGGCTGCTGTAACGTACGCTAGCAACAGTTAAATGTACGCTTTCAGGATTGGCCTTACCACTAGAAGAGATAGAGTAAGCTCTATGTTGTAGTGGTTTTAGTAAGGCAATAAATTCTGCCGCTGAAAACTGGATGCTAGGGAATTGCAATAATAAATCTAGAGTATCGCGGCCCCACAAGTAATTTGTAAGCGCTTCTTTATCATCTAGTGCGGAATTTAATTCTTTATCACCCGAATGGTCAGCGATTGCAGCTAATAATTCCTTGCTTGGTAGCTTGATTTCAAAGTGGGTGCGCAATGCTTCAGTTAAAGGCATGAGTTCGCCGTTAACAGGTTCATCTTCAGTACCTGTGCAACCGATAGCTTTTAGAATATCAGCAACTAAGTCAGGGCAGTTAGTTGGAATGACGTTTAAAGCATCACCTGCTTCGTAATTTAACTCGGAGCCTGCAATAGAAATTTCATAGTGACGGGTTTCTTTAGATGAATCTGCACTAGTGAGTAAGCGGTTCGCCGTTAATGTCGCAGGGAATGGGTTTTTACGATTATATTTTACAGCGGATGTGTCAGCGCTAGTATCAATAGTGACGGTAGCTGCGCCTTCTGCCATTAAAGGAATGACACTGCTCATCCAAGCTTCAGCTGCTTCATCAAAATCAACATCACAATCAACGCGATCAACAAGGCGTTTAGCGCCCAGCTTTTCTAAACGCTCATCCCAATCAATCCCTGCTTTGCAGAAAAGATCATAGCTGGTATCGCCCAAAGCAAGGATGGAGTAGTTCATCGCGCTTAAGTCGATACTGTCATCAGCGCTGATTTCATCCCAGAGCATTTGCGCGTTATCCGGCATCTCACCTTCACCATAAGTGCTGGTTATCAGGGTGACGTATTCTGCTTTAACAAAGCTATCTTTACTGATTTCATCAAGGCTAAGCACGCTTGGGTTTAAACCGTGCGCTTTAGCCATGTTAGCAGCATCATGTGCGACAGACTCAGAGTTACCTGTTTGTGTGCCGTATAAAATATGGATAAGGCGTGCATTTGCATTGTCACTAGAACCTGCGCTTTGTAACATCTGCGTATGCATTCCAGCAAAAAAACCACTTAGCCATGCTTGTTGTGCGGGGTTAAATGGAACATTTTGAGCGTTATTTTCTGTTTTCATGGGACTATTCTTTAAAAAGGTCTCGTGTAATTGCAATGAGTTTAGTGAGCTCACTAACATGCAAGACTTATGCGTCTTCTGTTGCTTTCATCATGTCTTGAATAGCTGCTTGGCTATTTAAAGCAGCTAAATAAGCATCAACATTTGGAATGTCCGCCAATGCGGTTGCATTGATGGCTGATTGCTCAATAATCCAGTTAGTCGACCCGATAGAGTAAATGTTTTGTACATCACGTAAAGTGAGTGCTTGTTTGTAATCATCTAAGCGCTTATTAGCTAATAAATTAGCTAGTTGTGCATCATCATAATTACCATACGCTTCGCGTGTTTCTTTGACTAAAGCATCTTGCAGTTTTCTCGCTTTATTGCTAATTAAGCGTTGCGCTATTTTTTCTATTTGCGCTGCATCTTGGCTTTGATTTGCCGCAATGCTAGTGGCTTTATTAAGCACAGAGAAACTGTTGACTAAATTAAACGCTAAGGGGCTATCCAGCTCACCAAAACTAGGTGCTTGTCCATTGAATAGTACGCTATTCGTTGCGTAGGATTGTTGAACTAAGCTAATTTGTTTTTGTGCTTCATTCACAGATAGCTCTTCGATCATTGCTTTGCGGTCTAAAGACTTAGCAATAAACTCGGCCGTTTGTGTTTTATAAAGCCATAAAGGAATCGCAAATTTAAAATGCTTGCGTTCTTCTTGCCAGTTAGCCAATAAGTTCTTAGCAATACTTGATTCTGCATATTCAGCATGTTGTTCTAGCATGTATAAAACAAACTGTTCATGCGCACGAGCTGTTTCGCTGTCTTCGCTTAACTGTCTGATTTCAATTGAAGAAGCATCAAATAAATTTTCTAATTTATTTTCTGGGTCATATTGGTAAGCATTACCACCTGACATACCATTACAGAAACCTTTACCAAAGCTACCTAGGTTTAATACGGCACCATTGGTCATGTATTCGCAGGCAAAATCACCGACACCTTCCACAACAGCCATTGCACCGGAGTTACGTACGGCAAAACGATCGCCTGCTTCGCCATTGATAAATGTTTTACCACCCGTTGCGCCGAATAAAGTGAAGTTACCCACTAAAACATTTTCACCGGGAACCTTATGGCCACCGCCGGGTGACTTGATAATAATGGTTCCGCCACAAGCTGTTTTTCCTACACCGTCATTACAAGTTCCGGTGTGCTCTAAACGGATGCCGTCATTATTAAAGGCGCCGTAACTTTGTCCAGCAGAACCTGATGTACGAACAATAAGGCTATCAGGCGCAAGATAGTTGCGTTTATGTTGGTTGGTGTAAATCGCTTTATTAGCAGTGATTTGTTCGGCGCTTAATTCATAAGATAAGAGGCGTTCAACGTCAATCGCAGCTTGTCCACCCACTGTTTTATGGCGGTTATTTAACTTAAAATCAGGGCCTTCAACAATCACTTGTTGTTGCTTGCCACTAATGATGCCAGATTTAAACTGCTCAATGATTTTGTCATCAATGGAAAAATCAGCTTCTAAATAAATTGGGTTGTCGATTTTAACAGCATCAACGGCTTGCAGTAATTTACTGAAATCCATTTGGCCGACCATGCACTCATGAGTCATTAAATGTAATAGATCAGTTTCACCGCGAATTTCAGATAAGCTGCTGTAGCCTAGCGCTGCTAAAATCTCACGAATCTCATGAGCAAGATTCATAAAATATTGCGCTAATACGCGAGGGTCACCTTTGAACTCTTCATGGGATGTCGTTAAACCAGCAGGGCAGCGAACATTACAGTTTTTCGCCATGACACAACGCAGCATCATCAATGCAGTCGTACCAAATTCAAAAGAATCTGCACCTAAGATAGCTGACTTGATCACGTCAGAACCATTTTGGTGTGCGGCACTACAACGTAGCACGACTTTATCGCGCAAACCATTAACTGATAAGGCTTGGTGTACTTCAGAGATACCAATTTCAGGAGAGCGACCGGTATTTTTTAAGCTGGTAACTGCAGCAGCACCTGTGCCACCTGTGTTACCGGCGACGTTAATAACATCTGCACCGGCTTTAGCAACACCGACGGCAATGGTGCCAATACCTTCAGATGAAACTAATTTAACCACGACTTTTACTCGTGCTGCTTTCGCATCGTGAATTAATTGACCTAAATCTTCAATTGAATAAGTATCGTGATGCGGAGGAGGGCTGATTAACTCAACTTTTGGTGTACCGCCACGAGCCGCTGCAATCTCTACAGAGACTTTCATCGCAGGTAGCTGGCCACCTTCTCCAGGTTTTGCACCTTGAGCAATTTTTATTTCAATTTCTTCAATGTTTAAATCAGCTAAATATCCAGCCCAAACACCAAAACGACCCGATGCAAATTGTTTTACTTTGCTTGATCTTAACGTGTTGTAACGGCTTGAATGCTCACCACCTTCACCCGAGTTACTAATCGCGCCAGCAATATTAGTGCCTTGTGCAACCGCTTCATGTGCTTCGGCGAGTAGTGCGCCATGGCTCATCGCGCCTGTTGCTAACGTGGCGGTAATTTCATGTGCTGGCTGTACTGTATTTAAGCTAACTGCATCACGGCTAGTGATAATGTTTTCTAAATAATCGCACAAAGTACAATCATCATTAATGCGTACTGTGATGTTAGACTCGCTGACACTCAACATGATCGCTTTTTCTGAAAAACGATTTTTAAAATGTGTGGCTAAGTTATCTAAGCGTTCTTTTGTGTTGTCGTTGCTTAAGCAGACCGAAAAGCTGCTTTCTTCTTGCTTAACCGCTAAACCACGAATACAAAAGCTATTGTTACCGACTAAATCTTGTTTGCCTAAAATAGCATCAAATTCAAGCGTTTCTTTGGCGCGAGAAATATCAGCTGGGTAGCTCATTACATCACGTAAAGCAGCAGGGCGGTTATCACGCTCTATGCTTAGTGCGCCGCTAAAATTACGGTAAGCTGGTGTGATACCGAAGTTATCTATTTGTTCTGGTGAGCGTTTTTCGTAACCAAAATCCGTGTAAGCGGTATCACGTACTGCGGGTGCTTTTTCTGCATCAACATACAAAATCGCTTCATCAGTCATATTGATGTATTCACGGACAGAGGTGTTACCAAAAGTGTGCCCAGCGCCTTCATTACGTTCTTTAAATAAACCTAAGAACGGAATATCAGATTCTGATGTGATGGCCAATGACTTGTGATGCCATTCAGCAGCACTCGCTGCAATATCAGCAAAGCGAATACCACCCACTGATGAATGAATATTAGGGAAGTAATCTTTTAAGCGTGGTTCCTCGGTATCTATATAGTTAGATTCAAAGAACTCACCGCCGATATAACTTTCAGCGGTACATAAGCCAAATTTACCCATGATTTTCATGAGTGACTTAGCAACGGCTTTTTGGAAGTTATCCAAAGCAGCTTGTTGCTTGTCGGCAGTGAATTCAGAAAGTACGCGATTATGTACACTTAATAGGCAAATGGCTGATGCGCCAAAACCTAAAATAGTGGCAACATCATGTGCACTAACGGCTTGCCCAGTTTCTAAGATTAAAGAAGAGTTAAAACGTAAGCCTTCTTTAACGAGAGCTTGGTTAGCAGCAGACGTAACTAATAAAGCAGGTAATGCAGCTTTTTCTTTGCTGACATTAATGTCGCTTAAAATGATAATGCCCGTGTTATTTTCAGCCGCTGTCACCACTTGTTGGCAAACAGAATCTAAAGCACTTTGTAAGTTACTTTCGTTTTTCTCTGGCTTTTCGGAGGGGGTAAATAAAGCATCAATGCTAATAACGCTGACAGCTTTTTGTTGGCGAATTTGTTCTAGCTGGGTACGTTGTAATACCGGTGAATGAATGACTAATTGTTGTGATTTTTCATCGGAAAAATTAGGCTTCGCACCCAATGCAACGCGTAAGGTCATGCCATCGCTTTCGCGTAAGGAATCCAGTGGTGGGTTGGTAACTTGTGCAAAACGTTGGCTAAAGTAACGCGACATTCCACCTTCGGCACCTGACAATGCGTTCGGTGCAAGCCCGTAACCCATGGCTGAGATCTTTTCTAAGCCAGTATTCAGCATTGGATCAAGTAAGAATTTAAAGCTCTCTTGATTTAATGAGTAGGCAGTATGTTGTTGATCTGTGCTTAGCTCTCTTTCATTGCTAATATTACTTAAATCAATCGGTGCTAAATCTTCAATATGAATGGCTTTAGCTTTTAGTAAGGCATTGTAGTCTGTTTCTTTTGCAAGACGAGCCATGACTTGGTGGCTGTCATAAGACTCGCCAGTTTCATGGTCAAAATAGATCATGCCGCCTGCTTCAATTCTGCCGCGCTTTAATACGTCTTTAGAAGGGAAGTCAATTTGCCCTGCTTCAGACATGACAGCTAGGTAGTCTGTTGTTTCAACAGAACGTAAAGGACGTAAACCTAAGCGATCTAAGCGTGCACCAACACGAATGCCATCGTTAAAAATAATCGCTGCTGGCCCATCATTTTTTTCTTCATATAGGCTGAAGTATTCGAGCATTGCGCGAACATCATCCGTTAGCGTTGTGTCGTTTTCCCAGGCAGGTGGCATCATTGCTAAAATAGCGGTAACGATGTCTAGGTCATCTTCATGAATACGGCGCGATAGTGTTTGGTCTAAACGGCTAGAATCAGATTGACCGATAGGGAGCACGAGGTGTTTACCATCTTGACGAGCAATGGCTTTTTCGCTTAAACGATTTTTCTTATCCGTATTTAACTCACCATTATGCGCCATGTAACGAAATGGCTGAGCCATCATGGTTGCTGGGGCTGTATTGGTAGAAAAGCGAGTATGAAAAAATAGCGTGCTAATTTCGTGTTCTTTGTCGTATAAATCAACAAAGTAAGGAATCACTTCAAATGAGTTTAAGCGGCCTTTGTAAGCTTGTGTACGCGAACTCATGGATAGCGGGTAGAAGCCATCTAATTCACGGCGTGTAAAGCCTTCTTCCTCAATTGTGAGTAGCACGTCTTGAATGTAATGTTCAAATTCAGCGTGGCTCGCATCTTTTAGTTTAGCTGAGCGACCAAAAACAACTTGCTTAATAGGTAGCTGCGCTTTAATAGAGGCTTCATTAAGGACGCTATTATCGACAGGAACATCGCGCCATTTGATAACCGGCAGGTCAAATTGTTTAAGGTGCTCATCAACTAAGTTATGAGCTGCAGAATCATAATGGCTGTGATCTTCGGGAAAGAAGAAGTTAGCCACACCAAAGTCACCTAATTCTAAATTTGAATTGTCGGTAATTTTGCGAAAAAAGTTAAGTGATAAATCAATATTAACCCCAGCGCCATCACCAATGCCTTCTGCGCTCATTCCGCCGCGATGCGGGATAGTACATAGTGCTTCGTGAGATTTATTTAATAAATCATGGGATTGTTCGTTGCGTTTGTGGGTAATAAAGCCAACACCACAGCTATCTTGCGATGCGTCTGCGTTATAAAGTGTTTGGTCTTTTTTATGTGCAATGGAGTTTTTATTCATTCTTTAACTCATTTAGAATCAAGGTATAGGGTTTTTATAGTAGCAATATACTGTTATTGCTTGTGAATCAGCTTTTAGTGATTGATCATTTGTTACTTCTTCTTTAGCTAATTCGTTATAAAACCGTTAGTAAATCTTGTCGATTTTAACATGAGAATCAATTAATGTCATTTTGCTAAGCGGGCTAAAATGCCACAGGAGGCTCTAATTTAAATTTTCTGTGTTTATTCAGTATATTAAGCTGCTTAAGATAGCATTCTTTGGGCTGCTCTGCTCCTATTCCGTGTATTTGTCTTGGCGAGGTGTCAGCTTGTATAAAGCTAATAAATACAGAAAAAACAGAAAAAGTTTAGTTAGTTATCAGCGGCTATTGTTTTGTTATTTTACTAACTGAAGTTGCACTGTTGGCTACGAATGAATAAGTATCGTTTTTTCAAAGTAGGGTGGGCACGTTACGCCTTGCTTCATCCTAGTTAATTTATATCGACCCTATATGTAATGGTCAAGTTTTTTTATCATAAAACAAAATATAGCGTTTAGCCCAATCAACATAACTTTTTTCAGTGCTAATACTAAAATCGGGAATGTTTTAAATGACATTTTGAACGGATTCGGTCAAGTAATTTCATAAGGTGTATTTCTATACTGTAAAAGGTGCTTTGTAAGGCATGTAATCTATTGATTTATTTGATATTATTATTTTTAGAAATTATTCTACACCATATGTAAAAAATTTAGGCACCTTTTGAATGTGTGTAATAATTGTTGGGCGTTAGAATTGATTGCAAAAAATGATTGCATTATAGTGTGATCATTTCTATACTGCACGTATGAACTCAAAACAACGTAAGGTATTAGCTCTTATTTATACAGATCCTATACCAA
>JAQRMR010000121.1 GCA_028599115.1 Methyloprofundus sp. | reverse complement strand
TGTGATAATCCTAGGTTATGGCCTAATTCATGTGCAGCCGCTTCTGCCATATATTGGGCTCTATGAGCAGTGCCTTCAGGGAAGACTAAGGCAGGTTGGTAATAATCGAAATTACTTCTACCCCAAACACCAACATAAGCAACGCCTCCTACAGCATTAGGATAAATTATATTGCCATTTTTATCGGTTCTTCGGGAAACTAAAATATGACCAACATTAGGCCCAAAAGCAGCAGGTTGTTCAGTAGTTACATCAATGTCAAAGGCAGCGAAATCCTCGGCGACTCTTTGCCAAGTATCTGCAATTGCATTGAGTTCGCTGCTATTAAAGGTAGTACTATCGCCATCCGTATCAAAGGCTTGCATGTCAAAGCTCGGTTTGTTTCCTGTATCTGAGCGATTATTCCAGACGGAATTAGTAACAAAATGACCATCCATATCTAAATAAACAGTGCGTGTTGCACCAGGTTTACTATGTAAGCTAAAAACATTGGCTTCAGTCATTGCAAAATCAACAGAGCCTGCGGCATCACTTTCAATGTTTGTTGCATCCATTGCAGCATCTTCATAAAAAATCCCACCTTGATTATCCGCGCGTAGGTAGGCAATATCAGCAGCTGGAAAATCAAAACTTTTAAGCCAGGCACGAGCACGATCTTGTGCGGCTGGAGGTAGATTTTCTAATTTCGAGCGTAATACTCCAAAAGGAAGGGCATCAATATCCGTAAATGAGGGTGCTTTATTATTGGCTTGTGCCAAAGCTTGCCCGGAAATCATGATACAAGAAAGTATAAGAGCATGTTTGGTAAAATGTTTTACCAAAAAGGAAGTGTGTGATTTGTGATAGTTCATAATATTTTAACCTTTAAGAGTATTTATTTTAACCCATTATTCAAATAACACGTGATAATCTACAGTAGTATAAAAAATAAACGTTGAAGTTAATCACAGAAAACATTTATGAAAATTTATGGCCTATTCATCCTTGAAGTTCTAGCCTCGTGTTATTGTGCGTATGGCTTGAGTTTTTTTGGAAAAAGAAGAGGGTTCTCTGTGTAAAATAAGCTCGTTTTGCTTAATCATAAATTTAGTTAGAACTATTCGAACTTCAGAATCGTACTAAGATAGTCATATAATTCCATAACCCTGTAAATAAACAAGAACAATGCAAGCCAATCAGTTGAATTTAAATAATACCCCGAATAGGCGCCTTTCCATTGCACCAATGCTCGATTGGAGTACGAGCCATTGCCGCTATTTTCATCGTCTATTAACAAAGCAAACTGTTTTATATAGCGAAATGGTGACGACTGGGGCAATTATTCATGGAGACCGACAACGACATTTAGGGTTTAGTGCAGAAGAGCAGCCTATTGCGTTGCAATTAGGAGGGAGTTCGCCTAAAGACTTAGCCTTGTGCAGCAAAATTGCCGAGGATTATGCCTACAACGAGGTTAACTTGAATGTGGGTTGCCCGAGTGATCGAGTGCAAAACGGACGCTTTGGTGCGTGTTTAATGGCTGAACCTCAGTTAGTTGCTGATTGTATTGATGCTATGCAGGCTGCGACAGTATTGCCGGTAACGGTAAAATCACGGATTGGTATAGATGATTTAGACTCCTATGAAGCTTTAGTAAATTTTATTGAAACTGTTAGCTCTACAGGGTGTGAAACCTTTATTTTGCACGCTCGTAAAGCTTGGCTATCAGGTCTGTCACCAAAGCAAAACCGTGAAGTTCCGCCTTTGCGTTATGAAGTGGTGCAACAAATTAAGCAGGATTTTCCGCATTTAGAAATCATTATTAACGGTGGAATTACAAGTTTAGAGCAAACGACTCAACTTTTAACAACACTGGATGGCGTTATGATTGGGCGCGAAGCTTATCACAACCCTTATATATTGGTTGAGGCTGATAATTTGATTTACCAAGGTAGTTTGGCGGTAAAAACGCGACAAGATATTGTTCTGGAATTAATCCCTTATATACAAGAACAACTGGGTAAAGGTGTAAAGCTTCATAGTATCACACGGCATATTTTGGGGTTGTTTCATGGTGTTGCCGGGGCAAGGGCTTGGCGACGTGAATTAAGTGAAAAAGCACCCAAGACAGGTGCTGATGAACAAGTGGTTTTGCAAGCATTAAACTTAGTGCAACATTGATGTATAATTAACGGCTAATTATATTTTTGAGGCGCAAGATGGAAGAGTATTTCAGTAAAATCATTGAAGCAATTGGCGAAGATGGTACAAGAGAAGGCTTGGTTGATACGCCAAAGCGAGCAGCAAAAGCATTTCAGTTTTTAAATAATGGCTATGAAAAAAACTTAGATGAAGTGTTAAACGGCGCTATTTTTGATTCTGAAACTGAAGATATGGTGATTGTGAAGGATATCGAGCTTTATTCTTTGTGTGAACATCATTTATTACCTTTTGTTGGTAAGTGTCATATTGCTTATTTGCCGCAAGGTAAGGTTTTAGGCTTATCTAAATTAGCGCGTGTGGTTGATATGTATGCGCGACGTTTGCAAATTCAGGAAAATTTAACTAAGCAAATTGCTGATGCTGTTGAATTAGCTATTGATGCGCGTGGTGTTGCGGTTGTGATTGAAGCAAAGCACATGTGTATGATGATGCGTGGTGTACAAAAGCAGAATTCAGTTATGACAACTTCAGCAATGAAAGGTATTTTTCGTGATGATTTAAGTACGCGTTCTGAATTTTTAAGTCTGATTAGTCGATAAAAAGGACTAAATATGACGGCTAAAAAACGTGGCGTTTTAATTGTCAATTTAGGATCACCAGATAAATTAACGGTAAAATCGGTTCGCCGATTTTTAAAGCAATTTCTCAGTGACCCAAGAGTCGTTAATTTACCGCGTTTTTTGTGGTGGGGTATTTTAAATTTATTTATTTTACCCTTTCGACCTTTTAAGTCAGTTAAGGCATATCGTGAAATATGGACTAAAGCAGGTTCGCCGTTAATCGTATTAACGGAATCTTTGTTGAAAAATATTCAACAACGCTACAAAAAAGACACGCGAATCGATATAAAAATGGCAATGAGCTACGGTAAACCTTCAATAGCCTCTGCGCTGAAGCAATTTAAGCAAGAAAATATTGACCAACTTATTGTTATTCCTCTTTATCCTCAGTACTCATCGACAACAACTGCTAGTGTATTTGATGCGGTAACGCAAAAATTACAAAATTCACGCTATATTCCAGAAGTTAGTTTTGTTAGTGATTATCACCAAGAGTCACTTTATATAAAAGCAATCAGCGATTCTGTGCAAAAAGCTTGGAAAAAAAAGCCGAAAAATGAATTATTACTCATGTCTTTTCATGGCTTACCTGAGCAACTTACCAAGTGGGGGGACCCTTACTTTGATCAGTGTCATACTAGTGCAAAGCTTATTGCTGACGCTTTGGGTTTAAAACCAACAGAATGGAAAATTGTTTTTCAATCTCGGTTTGGTCGTGCAAAATGGTTGCAACCTTATTGTGTTGAGACTTTAATGGAATTGCCCGAGCAAGGGTTTAAAAGTATTGATATTATTTGTCCAGGTTTTGCAGTTGATTGTTTGGAAACTTTAGAAGAAATAAATATGACCAATCAATCTATATTTTTAGAGGCGGGTGGTGAAAACTATCGTTATATCCCCGCGTTAAATGATAAAGTTGGTAATGTTGAGTTAATGTTAGGGTTAATTGATAGTAGGAGCCAATAAGTATGCGTGGGTATGATAGAAACTGTGCTTTTTGTCGCTTAATGCGCAGCCTTGCCTTTACTGGAGTAGGAATGGGCTTGGGTTGTGGTGCGGCATACCTGTATGGAGCTTCTCAGGAAAATATTATGCTTTCAGGTATTTTTGTTGCTAGTGTGATTGTGTTTGGTATGCAGGATACAAAGAGAAAGCGGTGAAAAAAATATCGGCTGTCTATGTATTGTGCCTTTGTTCAATACTTATGGTTAGTTCTCTGGCCTTTGCTGATGTCTATAAATATACCGATAAAAATGGGCATATTTACTTTACCGATAGGCCCAAACATAAAAAGTATAAACTGCTGATTCGCACTCGACCTAAATCATATAATTCGGCCCTTAAAGTGATGGCAGTCAATAAGAAAAAATATGCCCCCATTATTTTAGCTGCGGCTAGAAAGCATAAAATTGATGAAGCGCTCATTCATGCGGTTATTAGAGCAGAATCGGCCTATGATGCAAATGCAATTTCCAGTGCAGGTGCGGTGGGGTTGATGCAGCTCATGCCAGGAACTGCAAAGCAATATGGCGCGTTAAACCGAACTGATCCTAAGCAGAATGTTTTCGCAGGTACACGATACCTAAAGTATTTAATATCCCTTTTTCCGCAAGACCTAAAGTTAGCCATTGCTGCCTATAATGCAGGAGAAAGTACGGTAAAGCGTTATAAAAACACCATTCCACCTTATCCTGAAACACAAAAATATGTGCGCCAGGTTTTGCGCTTTTACCAGAAAAGTCATGTCTAGTACGTTACCTACTCTTGATGATGTCCTGGCCATGTTCTCCTTGGCAGAGCGGTACCAAAATATTGCGTACATTGTGCGTGACCCACAAATATCAGCTGCTGAAATTGCCCATTTTATTGCTAAAACTCCTCACGTAAGTGAGCGTATTTTAGGCTTAATCAATAGTTGTTTATATAAGCACCAATCACCGGTGGATAGCATTGAAAGAGGGATTGCTATCGTAGGAGTGGAAGAGGTGCTTTATTTGATTTTATTATTATCTGTTATTGATGTGTTTGAACAGAAGTTATCAGGACGAGTAGATTTACGCCAATTTTGGCAAGATTCTGTCGATTGTGGGCTTATGGCGCGATTATTAGCAAAAAAGAATGGCGGCTTACACAGTGATAATTTGTTTGCGATTGGCTTTCTAAGAAATATTGGCAGTTTAGTTATTTCTCAGCTAATGCATGAATTAGCTGAGCATATCGGGGGTGAGCAGGCATTAAGCGCACTTAACTTTTCTTCAGTGGGCGCTGATTTGCTTAGAGTGTGGCGCTTGCCCAGCGCTATTTACCAGCCTATTGAATATCAATTACAAGCTGAATGGCAAGGCGCGCATCACTTGGATGCAAAGATAATACATATCGCCGCACTTTTATGTGAGTTATCTGGAAAAAAAGATTTAACGAGTGATATTGTATGGCGAGAGATCCCGTTAGAATATCGTGCGATTTTGAATATGGAAAAAGAGGGTTTATTCTCGGTTTTTAAACAAGAGAAAAATGATCGAGAAGAGGTTTATAAATTATTGATGCGTGACGAACTGAGGCCCTTATAAATCGCCCCGAAAGAGAGTGAACAGAGATTGATGATGTCTCATGAACTCGAGGGCGACGACTATTATAATTTAATCCCGGATTTGTTTAACATAGGGTATATTGTGGTTCGCATTGCTCAACATAATATACCCTTGTTTTGGCTAAACAACTGCCTTTTTAATGCGCTCTAATGCCGTTTCTAAATTTTCCATACTTGTTGCAATAGAAATTCGCATATGTCCGGCACAGCCAAAAGCAGAACCTGGAACAATAGCAACTTCTGCTTTTTCGATAAAGTATTCAGCTAGGCCTAAATCATCTTCTACGCCATTTAAATTGTTAATTAATTCAGAAACATCAGGGAAAACATAAAAAGTACCATCGGTTTTTAAGCAATTAATACCAGGCAATTTATTGAGTTCTTCGACGACATAATCATGACGCTTTTTGAATTCTACCATCATAGTATCAATACAATCATGGCTACCTTTTAAAGCGGCTTCAGAAGCGGCCTGAGAAATAGAACAAGGGTTAGAGGTGCTCTGAGATTGCACTTTGCGCATACCTGCAATAATTGCTTCAGGTCCAGCGGCATAGCCAATACGCCATCCTGTCATTGAATAAGCTTTAGACACACCATTTAAAACCATAGTACGGTCATAAAGTTTTGGGCAAGCATTCAAAATATTAATGAAACTGTCTTTTTTCCATAAAATATGCTCATACATATCATCAGTCGCAATGACAATATCTGGGTAATCTAATAAGACATCGGCTAATGCTTTTAGCTCTTCTAAGCTGTAAGCAGAACCTGTTGGATTTGAAGGGCTATTAATAACAAATAAACGTGTTTTATCAGTAATTGCTGTACGTAATTGCTCAGCAGTGATTTTAAAGTTTTGTGTTTGTGTAGCCTCAACGATAACGGGTGTGGCATCGGCCAATAACACCATATCTGGGTAAGAAACCCAGTAAGGCGCAGGGATAATAACTTCATCACCTTTATTCAGTAAAGCTTGCGCTAAATTATAAAAACTTTGTTTACCACCAGAGGAAACTAATATTTGTTTAGCCGTGTAATCAAATTGATTATCTTGTTTGAATTTATCAATAATGGCTTGTTTTAAGCTAGGCGTACCATCAACAGCCGTATATTTAGTAAAACCATTATTAATTGCTTCGATAGCGGCAGCTTTAATGTGCTCAGGCGTATCAAAGTCAGGTTCACCAGCACCTAAGCCAATAATATCTTTACCTGCAGCACGTAATTCTGCGGCACGGGCAGTAATAGCTAAAGTAGGGGATGGCTTAACTGCACTTAGGCGATTAGAAAGTTTAATACTCATGGCTCTCTCAAATGAATGAAATGGTTAGAAAATATCAAGTACTTATTACCACAAAAAACACCCCGAAAACCGGAATAGAATTAAGGCTAAAGACTTACTCTATGTGATTATACCTTAACAAGTATAGTTTGTTAGAATGATGTGCTGACAAGTTTAAGACGGGATCAATTCATTACGGCGCTATTGCGACGAGATGAATATAATGTGAAGAAATTATTTAAAATACATAGCCAATTTAAACCCGCTGGTGATCAGCCGACAGCTATTAAAGAGCTTATTGAAGGTTTAGAAGATGGTGAGGTACATCAAACACTTTTAGGTGTGACAGGTTCAGGTAAGACATTTACGATTGCGAATGTTATTAATGAAGTACAGCGCCCAGCGATGCTATTAGCGCCTAATAAAACCTTAGCTGCACAACTATATGGTGAGATGAAAGAGTTCTTCCCAGAGAATAGCGTTGAGTATTTTGTTTCTTATTATGATTACTATCAGCCTGAAGCCTACGTTCCCGCTTCAGACACCTTTATAGATAAAGACGCATCGCGCAACGAGCATATCGAGCAGATGCGTTTATCTGCAACTAAAGCCTTATTAGAAAGAAAAGATACCATTGTTGTTGCTACGGTGTCTGCTATTTACGGCTTAGGAGAGCCCGAGTCCTATTTTAAAATGGTGCTACATTTAGTACGTGGCGATATTATCAAGCAGCGCGACCTCTTACGCCGCCTAGCTAGCATGCAATATACACGTAATGATATAGAATTACGCCGTGCTACTTATCGTGTGCGTGGTGATGTGATCGATATTTTTCCAGCAGAATCGGAAGAGGCTGCGCTACGAATTGAACTTTTTGATGATGAGATAGAAAGGCTATCACTTTTTGATCCACTGACGGGTGAAATATTACACCGTATTGCACGCTATACCGTTTATCCGAAAAGCCATTATGTCGCGCCACGAAATAAGCTATTAGATGCTGTCGAGAAAATTAAAATAGAGTTAAAAGAGCGTCTGGAGCAATTACGCTCTATGAATAAATTAGTGGAAGCCCAGCGTTTAGAACAGCGTACGCTATTTGATATAGAAATGATTTACGAAGTAGGGTATTGCTCAGGTATTGAAAATTATTCACGTTATCTTGCAGGCCGTGATGATGGCGAATCGCCACCGACCATGTTTGATTATTTACCTAAAGATGCGCTGGTTATTATTGATGAAAGTCATGTGACTATTCCGCAGATGGGGGCTATGTATAAAGGCGATAGGTCGCGTAAAGAAACGTTAGTTGAATACGGTTTCCGCTTACCTTCAGCACTAGATAACCGCCCCTTGAAATTTGAAGAATTTGAGAGTCGAGTCGGACAAAAAATATACGTCTCGGCCACACCGAGTGCTTATGAAAAAGAAAACTCTGGGAAATTTGTTGAACAAGTAGTGCGTCCAACTGGGTTGCTAGACCCTATTATTGAAGTTCGCCCCGCAACAACGCAAGTTGATGATTTATTGTCTGAGATTAACATTCGTGTGGATAAAAAAGAGCGCGTATTAGTGACGACACTCACCAAGCGAATGTCGGAAGATTTAACTGAATACTTGATGGATTACGGAATAAAGGTTCGCTATTTACATTCAGATGTCGATACTGTTGAGCGCGTGGAAATTATTCGCGATTTACGATTGGGTGTTTTTGATGTTTTAGTGGGCATCAACTTACTAAGAGAAGGCTTAGATATTCCCGAAGTGTCCTTGGTCGCTATTTTAGATGCAGATAAAGAAGGCTTTTTACGCTCAGTTGTTTCCCTAGTTCAAACCATCGGTCGTGCTGCAAGAAATTCTAATGGTAAAGCGATTCTATATGGCGATAAAATTACTCGCTCAATGCAGCAAGCGATAGACGAAACGCAGCGTCGGCGAGAAAAACAAGAGGTATTTAACCTAAAAAATAACATTACCCCTCAAACCATCACCAAGTCAGTCACTGATATTTTAGAAGCCACCATTCCAGGGGCAGGTTTGGGCGCAAAAACTAAACGCAATCAAGTGACCGAGCAGCAAGCAAGTTACAAAGTACTTACGTCTAAAGAAAAAGAGAAAAAGCTGTCTATATTAGAAGATGAAATGTATAAACACGCTAAAAACTTAGAATTTGAAGCCGCCGCAAAAGTTCGTGACGATATAAAACAGCTACAAGCTGAAATGTTGATTTAAGGCTTGCAAAATCACCAAGCATCGCTATAATAGCCGCTCTTAACAAATCTTGTTAAGACTCTTTAGGCGCGTAGCTCAGTTGGTTAGAGCACTACCTTGACATGGTAGGGGTCGGTGATTCGAATTCACTCGTGCCTACCATCTAAACTCCTGTTTTAGATGGTAATTCTTGATTCTCGTTGGTTCTTGCAAATATTCAATATACCCTTGGGTCAACTATGGGACGACTTTTTATTATTTCATTAGTTTGACGCTATTTACTAAAAATGATGCGGCATCTTATACTAAAATACATACATTGATATGGCTAGCCTTGACTCATATTGATTCCTTTGTGGCGAGGGCTTTACTATGCTATCAGGAGTGTCCTGTTATTTTTAAATAAGTAGGTATAACGTGGTTAAACTATACAGGTATTCGTTTACAGAGTTCCCCCTTTAATAAATACCAAACTGAAATAGCTCACCCCTCTCAATATAACCAGTCACAGCAATTAGGCTCTGCTATGCGCGGATCAGCTGTAGATGTCTTTGAATATCCATCCGCTAGAGACCCACAAAAAGGAGATTGTGCTGGTCTATTTACGGTACATGGATTAAAGCAAAAACGACCGACAGATATGAGTCACTGGTTATGTGAAACAAATACCAATGAAATGCTTTTTAAACAACTCGACTTTAATACCATAATCCGTTTTAAATTAGAAATATTTCTTACTGATGGCAAACTACCGATACCTGCATAATTTATAATATATGCCTAATAATTAGGCGAAAATTATTCTGAGAGCATCATTTTGAATCGAACCCGAGTGATAATTTTAAAACGGAATATGCGATTCGCAATAACAGGGCTATTCCCTGTATCACGATCTTCAGTCGCCAAGCACTCTACCCCACCTGTCTTTAGCAGGTGGTTGTTTAGTTATTGCAAATATAAGTTGGCTCTTTTTAATATTCTAGGGGGGAGTTGTTTATTAGTTTAGTTGTTTAACGCTATTTACTAAAAACAATGCAGCACAATTTACTATAAATAATACGGCATGATATACTAAAATTCATACATTGATAATTGCTTGAGAACATTGATATGGCTAGCCCTTCAGAAAAATTATCACAATCATTAGAAAGGCTAAAAGCATTACAAGACGATGGGGTTGTTGCTATTGCTTCATCGCTATTAGGAAGAACTGACAGAGAAAGGTTGCTTAAAAATGGCTTTCTTTCAGAAGTAACTAAGGGTTGGTATATTTCTTCAAATCCTGAACTAAGGAAGGGTGATACGACCGGATGGTATAGCGCTTACTGGATGTTTTGTGCTGACTATCTTAACCAAAGGTTTAAAGAGAGCTGGATATTATCACCTGAGCAATCATTATCAATTCATGTTGGCAACTATACTGTTCCACAGCAGTTGACTGTGAAATCTTCAGATGCTTCAAATAATATAGTAAACCTTGCTCATAATACCTCTCTTCTTTATTTAAAAGAAAAAACGACTAAAAGAGATATTGAAGTAACGAATGAGGGGTTAAGAATATACTCATTGCCTGAAACTTTGATTAATAGTTCCCCACGATTTTTTAATCAAAATCCAATAGATGTCAGAAGTGCACTTTTGAGTGTTCATGGTGCCTCAGAAATTTTATCTATTCTTTTGAAAAATGGGCAGAGTGTTGTTTCTGGAAGAATAGCGGGAGCATTTAGAGAGGTAGGTAGAGGTGATATTGCGGATGAGATTAAAAGTACATTTGAATTAACAGGCTACCAGTTTAGAGAAAAAAATCCTTTCCAAGAAAAAATAAATATCCTGTCTTTTGATCGAGTGGAATCACCCTATGTTTCAAGAATTAGGATGATGTGGCAAAGCATGAGGGGAGATGTCATTGATAATTTTAAAATAGATGAAACTGGAATACCTAAAGACAAAGAAGGCTATTTTAAAAGAATTGAAGAGCTGTTTGTGGCGGATGCTTATAATTCACTTTCAATAGAGGGATATAAAGTCAGTGAAGATCTTATTATTAAAATAAGAGATGGATATTGGAAGCCAGAAAAAAACGAGAGCGATAGAGATCATTTAAATGCTTTAGCAGCAAAAGGTTATTTTGATGCGTTTAATAAAGTTAAGGAAAGTATTGCTAAGATTTTAGAGGGGCAAGATCAAGCTGATGTTGTTAGATCGGATCTAAATTATTGGTATCGCTCAATGTTTTCTCCAGGCGTTACAGCAGGTATTATTGAACTCTCCGATTTAGCAGGGTATAGATCAAATCCTGTTTATATAAGAGGGTCAATGCATACGCCGCCAAACGCAAGTTCGGTGCGCGATGCTATGCCAGAATTATTTAGATTAATTAAGGGAGAGCCTGTTGCTTGTGTAAGGGCAATATTGGGTCACTTTATATTAGTTTATATACACCCATTTATGGATGGAAATGGTAGAACAGCTCGTTTCTTAATGAATACAATGCTTGCTTCAGGTGGGTTTGAGTGGACTGTGATACCTGTTGAAAGGAGGGAAGAGTATATGGCTGCTCTTGAAGATGCAAGTGTTAGATCTGATATAAAAGCATTTACAAAATTAATTAGTAATCTTATAGAAATAAATGATCCAAACTATGAGTTTAAAAAAGAAGCCATTCTTTGAAGGAAAAATATATAGAATAGTCAATATTTTGATCTGTAGTGGCTAATGTAGTGGACTATTAATTACTTCATAAGAGATCTTTTTGGCCTTGTAAAAAGCGCTATAAGTTGGGTTGCCATCGCTCACCATTTCATGAGTAGTCTGGATGTGACGAGCCTAAGAAAACAACTGAACCTCAACATAATCCCCTGTTTTTACTGAGGACTGTTCATCACCCAAAATAATAAAAGCATTAGCTTGGCTCATAGAGCTTAAAATACCTGAGCCTTGCTTGCCTGTTGTTTTTACTTGCCATTCACCTGAATTAGATTGGCTAACAATACCGCGCTGAATTTCTGTACGTCCCACACGTTTACGAATATCTTCTAAACTAACTGCCTTTATAATAGGTGCAATAGGTTTATCTGTTATGCCTAGTTTTTTTTCTAAGGCAGGTAGAACAAATTGGTAAAAGGTCACTAAAACGGCAACGGGGTTTCCAGGTAGGCCAAAAAAATCACACTGTTTGATTTTACCAAAAGCGATAGGGCGGCCTGGTTTAACCGCGACTTTCCAGAAATTAATTTGTCCATCAGAGCTTAATGCTGCTTTTGTGAAGTCAGCTTCACCGACAGAAACACCGCCGGAAGAAATAATTACATCGGCGTAATCTGCTGCTTCATTAAAGGTTCTTAGTAAGTTGTTTTGGTTATCTTTAATGATGCCTAAGTTTATTAACTCTATACCAGGGCGGTCTAAAGCGGCAAGCAAGCTATACCGGTTACTATCGTAAAGTTGGCCGGCAGCTAAGGGTTGTGAAATAGGGCAAACTTCATTGCCGGTCGATGCAATGGCTACTCTCAAAGGGCGTTTAACTGAAATTTCTGTCATACCTAAGGATGCCAACAAACCAATGTCAGCCGGGCAAAGATATTTTCCTTTGCGTAAGACAATACTGCCAGCTGCTATATCTTCACCTGCCTGACGAACATTTTGTCCCGCTTTATGGCGAGCATCAATATTGATAATATTATCTTTTCGCTCGCAGTGCTCCTGCATAATCACGGTATCTAAACCAGCAGGTACGGCTGCACCAGTCATTATGCGGATGCAGTGCTTGGTTTTGCAAGCTTCGTTATAAATGTCACCTGCAAGTACAGTGGCTTGAATGGTTAGTGTATTGTTCTCACCGGCTTCGGGCAAATCAGCTGAATGTAAAGCGTAGCCATCAACAGCAGAATTAGTATGAGTAGGGACATTGAATGGGCTAATAATATCTTCTGCTAAACAGCGGGACCTTGCTTTTTCAATCGCAATTTTTTGCTTATCTTCCAAACTATTAACCGCTTCTAAAATTAATTGTTGCGCGACTTTAAAGGGAATTAAACCGGGCTCGTTAATATCCGTACAGCTAGCTTGAGGTATGATCATTTTCGGATTGAAGGTCCATTAAGAGGGAGCCCATTTGCTAGGTAGCTTAAAAAGAACTCAAGTTGGCGTAAGGCAGGGCTTTGTGCGGCATCTATATCTGCACGAATTAGTTTATTACAGACCATAAAACGAGTATGTAATGAGCCTAATTTTTGTGTTTTAAGCCGATAAGCAGGCCAATGTGTGGTATGGCCTAAAGCAGGGCTGAGTATTTCGGAGCGAATATACTTACCTGCATTATCAACATGGCAGCTGGCACAAGAAAAATTTAATTGTCCACGACGTTGGTAAAAATAGTTTTTTCCTGCTTCGTAGGCTGCTAATGCAGAAGCGGGTATTCTGGTATTAACTTTTTGTCCGCGAGACGTATAAGCCATATAAGCGGTTAAAAAATTCATTTCAGCGGCTTGGTAACTCAAGTGAGGCTGGTCGTTAGCGCTACGGCACTGGTTAATAGCTAATGGTAAGCTTATTATTTCTTGTGACTTTTCATCCCAGTAAGGGTAGTTTTGCGCAATAGCGATACCTTGATTAGCGAAACAATCAGCGTAGCTTTTCTGGTTATTAAAAGGCGTATTAAATAAAATTTTTCCCTGTTCTAAATCAAATTCATAGGGTGGGAATTCATTAATGGCTTGCCAAGCACTGTTAGCATCAGCATCAAAAGCATAGACACCATCTGCATAATTATTAAGAGGCACGCTAGGGAATAATTGTTGATAAGCATGGCGAATACTTTGGCTATCTTCTAAAGGCATAGCGCTAAGTGTTGAGGCAAAAAACAGGAGTGCTAAAAAGCAGGACTTCATTGGATAATATGGTCTTTACTATCACTTAAGCCTAAATTATCTTGCCAGCTAATAGTGATTTTATCGCCTGCATTGGCTTGTTTGATTTTAAATGAGAAAAATGGATTTTTAGCAATGCCAAAACCCATCTGACATTCACTTAGTCGTTTACCGTTATGGGTCAGGGTTAATGTTTGAATAAAATGAGCCGGAATAGGTTCACCTGAATCGCTATTCTTTCTTTTTCCTGTTTCCATACTATGGGCAATCAAAGTACGAACTAAGGTATAGTCTGCAAATCGTTTACTTCTAATTTTTATTGTAGATCGATTAGCCACCACAACCTCCAATGGTTACTTTAACGTACTGTCTTTTTTGATAAAGCTTGTCATCAGCTTCAATAATGACAATAACATCACAGCTTTCCTGCATTTTAAAACGTGCACCGATATAAGGTTCTAAACTGGGATCTAAAGTAAATTTAGCAACGAGCGGAACTGGGTTTTTTTCTGAGAAAATATACACCTTTTCAATATTTTCGATGCTACTAGTGATGGTGATCGGCACAATATTGCCATTTTCAGCTGTTCTAGGCAGTTTTAATTTAATTTTTCTGCTCGTTTTAATCACTTTCTCAGGAAATAGCTCTGCGAGAGATGCTTCCAAAGGGTGTGAAGAAAAATCACTGCGCAACCACGTTGCAAAACTAATTTTAGAAAATGTTAGCAAGCTAAGTGAAGCGCTAGCAGTAAGCAAGTTTTTTACAAATTGACGACGATTTATCTGCATAGCTTTAATAAGATTAAATGATTAAAGTCGAAATAGTAAAGCTATCAACTTTCATTAGCTAATAGGTGAGTTGCGCTGAGCTGATCAGAGGCGCTTACTTCAGCATCTAAAGTGTTAAGTAATCCTGTTTCAATATCATAAATCACACCATGAACAGTTAAGTCTTTCTTGTTTTTCCATGCGTGTTGCACAATAGATGTATGGCAGACATTTGCAACTTGCTCGATCACATTTTTCTCACAAAGTAATTTGAGCCTACTTTTATGATCAGGCTGAGCATCTATCTCTTTCTGATGCCAACGATAGACATCTTTAATATGCCGTAACCAGTTATCAATTAAACCGTATTCACTGCCCTCAAAAGCCGCTTTAATACCACCACAGCCATAGTGGCCACAAATAATAATGTGGCGCACATTTAGGACTTCGACAGCAAACTGAATCACTGAGAGACAATTAAGATCAGTATGCACAACAACATTAGCAATGTTTCTATGTACGAATACTTCACCTGGTGCAAGGTCAATTAATTGATTGGCTGAGACTCGGCTATCTGAACAGCCAATCCATAAATATTCAGGTGTTTGTTGCTTAGACAGTTCGAGAAAAAAATTAGGATCTATATCCGTCATTTTTTTTGCCCAAACTTGATTTCTAGCTAATAAATGATCTATATCTTCACGCATCGTTTAATACTCAATTATTATCGTTATGGAGAGAGCTTAACTGCTTAAATCATCTAGGTATTTTTCTACATCTAATGCTGCCATACAGCCGGCACCAGCAGAAGTGATGGCTTGCTTATACATGGAATCCATGACATCACCTGCGGCAAAAACTCCTGGGATATTAGTCGCAGTTGCATTACCTGCAATACCGCTGTTTACTTGTATATAGCCATGATCATCCATGGTTAATTGATCTTTAAAGATTTCAGTATTAGGGCGGTGACCAATAGCAATAAAAACACCATGTACATCAATTTCTTTGCTGCTATCATCTTGCGTGCTTTTAAGACGGAGACCTGTTACGCCCATATCATCACCTAGTACTTCATCCAGTGTACTATTCCATTCGATTTCTATATTGCCATTTTTAGATTTTTCAATCAATTTATCCGACAGTATTTTTTCAGAACGAAATTGGTCACGGCGATGAACAATGGTGACTTTAGACGCGATATTAGATAAGTATAAAGCTTCTTCTACTGCAGTGTTTCCACCACCAATGACAGCAACCGGTTTATTTCTATAGAAGAAACCATCACAAGTTGCACAAGCTGAAACGCCTTTGCCTTGGAATGCATCTTCTGAATCCAAACCTAAATACATCGCTGATGCACCCGTTGCAATAATCAGTGCATCACAAGTATAACTACCTGAATCCCCAATTAATTTAAAAGGTTTTTCAGATAAATCAGCGGTGTGAATATGGTCAAAAATAATTTCCGTATTAAAACGCTCTGCATGTTTACGCATACGCTCCATTAATTCAGGGCCTTGCACGCCATCACAATCACCAGGCCAGTTGTCGACATCTGTGGTTGTGGTCAATTGTCCGCCTTGCTGTAGGCCAGTGACCATAACAGGGTTTAAGTTAGCGCGTGCAGCATAAACAGCAGCAGTGTAGCCGGCAGGGCCTGATCCTAAAATTAACAAACGACAATGTTTAGCGTCACTCATGAAAGTTATCCTTAATATGGTAGGTATATAATTTATGTTGCTTATTATGCAAGGGATTAAAGCAAGCGTAAAGCAGTAGTATCAATTATTACTGGGAGCTAAAACCGTATTTTTTCTTTGTGAATTATCCAGCTCAGGATAATCTAGGGTGTAATGTAAACCTCGACTCTCTTTACGTGCTAGAGCACTTTTAATGATTAAATCAGCAACAATGACTAAATTTCGTAGTTCCAGTAAATCACTATTGATATGGTAACTTTGATAATAATCTGCAATTTCCTTTTGTAGCAGCGCCAAACGGTGAGAGGCTCTCTGTAGGCGCTCGGTAGTACGCACGATGCCCACGTAATCCCACATAAACCGACGAAGCTCATCCCAGTTATGTGCAATCATCACTTCTTCGGTCGATTCTTTTACTTGTGACTCATCCCATGCGGGTAGTTCAACCACAGTATTTAAAAGCTCTGAACTTAAAATATGTTCACTCGCTCGCTCAGCAAAAACCAAACATTCTAATAACGAGTTACTTGCCATTCGGTTTGCACCATGCAGGCCTGTACAGGCGACTTCCCCCAATGCATATAAACCAGAAATATCGGTACGCGCATAACTATCTGTCATTACACCGCCACAAGTGTAATGGGCAGCTGGGACAACAGGAATAGGCTCTTGAGTAATATCAATATTGAATTCTAAGCACTTTTTATAAATGGAAGGAAAGTGTTGTTTAATGAATTCAGGGGACTTGTGGCTAATATCTAGAAATACACAATCTATGCCGTGTTTTTTTATTTCATGGTCTATCGCACGGGCAACAATATCACGCGGAGCAAGTTCTGCACGCTGATCATATTGCTGCATAAACTCCGTGCCATCCGGCAGTATTAATTTAGCGCCTTCACCACGCACCGCTTCACTAATTAAAAAAGAACTGCCGTCAGGGTGATATAAGCAAGTAGGGTGGAACTGCATAAATTCCATATTGGCGACTTTACAGCCAGCACGCCAAGCTAAGGCAATACCATCGCCAGTAGAAATTTGTGGATTAGTGGTATAAAGGTAGACTTTATTTGCGCCGCCTGTTGCCAATGCTACGGTAGGAGCTGCGATAGTTTTAACCACTTTATTTTGCGTATCTAAAACATAAGCGCCCAACACGCGGCCGTCAGCTATAATTAAATCAACGGCATTATGGTGTTCTAATAAAGTAATATTCGGGTGCTGTTGTGCTTTATTAATTAAAGATTGCGATAAAGCTTTTCCGGTGGCATCAGCATTATGCACAATACGGCGCTCAGAATGGCCGCCTTCTTGATTTAAATGTAATTCAGCTTCCCCCGCTTTACTTTGTCGCTCAGTAAATGCCATGCCTTGCTGACGTAGAAAATCAATACTCTTTTTCCCGTACTCAACTGTTAGCCGTACAACCTCTGCGTCACATAAACCAGCACCGGAATTTAACGTGTCTTGAATATGGGAATCAATAGAGGACGCTTGAGAATCTAAAACAGCGGAGATGCCTCCTTGTGCATAAAATGTACTGCCTTCAGTGAGCGCAAATTTCGCAATAACGGCAACTTTTCGTTGGCTGGCTAATTTAAGAGCTAAAGATAAGCCCGCACCTCCACTGCCAATGACTAAGACATCATAATTTTCTTGTTTAGGCATAATGCTTAGGACATAGGCTTAAATTAGCCTGAAATCTTAGATTTTGGGTGTGGAATAGAATGGAATAATAAATAATCTGGGGTATCATTAACAAGGCAATTTAAAAGCAAAGATATTTGTTCATTATACTTTGTCACTAGCCGCTTTAAAACACAAACTAACTAATAGATACGCAAATGAAAATGAAATTTATCATCTTGATTCCGCTTTTGCTTTTACTATGCCCACCATTACCTGCGGAGCCATTAGCTAATTCACTAATCAATGGGATAGTATCTAGGGATGAGTTGCAATCCAAAGTGGAGCGAATTAAAGAAACGACGGGGGGGGGATGAAGAAAGCAAACAGAAGCAAATTCAATGGTTGCAATTAGCGGATGAAAATATAGCCAACAAAACATGGTATGAATACCTGACAACAACCTACCAAGATGTTATAAAAACAGCGCCTAAATTATTAAAACAAAAGTACCTGAGTAAAGTCGATAAAAAGTATCGTCTTAAAAAAGGGGCGTTAGAAAAAGATTATGAATTACAACTGGTTAATTTAAAATCTGAATTAAGAAGTATTAATGAAAAAATTGATACCTTAGAAAACACCCTAGAAAAAAATAAACGCCGCCCAGCAGAAATACGCGAGGAAATTCTGCATGCAGAAAAGGCAATCGAGCAAGCTAAAGCGGTTATCAATTCAGAAAATACTAAGCTGCCTTCAAAATATGAAAATGAAGCGCGGCAACTTTATATAGATTCATTGATAGCGGCTTA
>JAQRMR010000120.1 GCA_028599115.1 Methyloprofundus sp. | reverse complement strand
CTAGAGTTGTATCAGGAACAGGGATAGATACCTTAGTTCCTACTAATACAGGGATAGATAAATTACCAGGCATTACTTTGGAGATTACTGCAGGTATTGTCTCAAGTGATCAGTTTCTTATTAGACCGACTTATCATGCTGCCAGCAGAATTGAAGTTAATATTACAGAAGGCAGAAAGATTGCCGCTGCGCAAAACTTTAACTCAGATACCGGTGCTATTATTAATGGTGCAATGCCCGGAGATAATAGCAATGCACTAAAATTATCGCGTTTAGCAACCAATACGGATATGTTTGAAGGCACTTTAAGTTATCAAGATGTTTATGGTGGGCTAGTATCAAATGTGGGAGGAAAATCACATATCGCCAAAATTAGTGCAGCTGCGCAAGAAACCTTATGGACTGCAGCAAACGGGGCAAGGGAAGGCTTAGCTGGCGTTAACTTGGATGAAGAAGCGGCAAATCTAGTTAGATTTCAACAGTCTTATCAGGCGGCTGCGCAAGCCATTTCAACGGCTAGTAGCATGTTTGATACATTGATGGGCGCGGTGAGGTAAGTTATTGCCCCTAGGCAGGGGCAATAAAGTTAGCACTAGAACTTATGGGTAAATAACTTTCGGTGTAAACGTTGCTGCTGGGTATTTAGGGTCGAATTTTGCTTTTTCACCCACAAAAGTAACAGCTTCTTTTGCTGCTTCTTTATCAAGATAAATTACTTTAGGCTGAAAGTTAGTGGCTGGGTATTTTTTATCATCACTATTAGCTGAGCTGATGCTAGGAAGTAGTGTGATAGCGGCGGTAAAGGTACCGATAATAAGTGCTGTTTTCATATATCCTCAATCTTTTATTGGTGTGATGAGTAAATAGCCCAAAGGGCAAAATTGCATGCTATAAGCAGACCCTATAATAACGTATGTATTTCAGGATAATCAATAAATAATTGTTGTTTAAATTGCTCAATTTTTAACTCGTTATCTCGCTCTCCTCTAGGGAGGGTAACAGCAATTTCTTTAAGCACAGTCATTGGCTTACTCTCTAAAAAAATCAGTCGATCGGCTAAGGTAATTGCTTCGCGTAAATCATGTGTTACAAAGAGTACTTTATGAGGTCTTTTAAGCCATAAATCGACTAGTAATTGCCTTACTCTTCGTGCGGTGGGTGAATCTAAAGAAACAAAAGGCTCATCCATTAATAGTAAATCTGGGTCGGTAGCAAAAGCGCGAGCAATGGCAACACGCCGGCTCATACCTAAAGATAGTTGAGTAGGGTAGTGCTCTTTTTCATGGCTTAAGCCCATGCTGTCTAATAGGAAATTTAAGCTTTCATCGGTGCATGAGCTAGCTAAACTAATATTTTCTGCAACAGTACGCCAGGGTAATAAACGGGGGGATTGAAATATATAACCCATTTTAGGCTCTGTAGAACCTAAGTTAATCTTGCCTGTAAAATCTAAATCTAAGCCGGATAAAATATTGAGTAAGCTGGTTTTTCCACAGCCAGAATGTCCGACTAAACAGACAAATTCATTTGCTTTTAACGATAAATTTAGATTTTTAATGATTTGTTTAGAGCTGTTATCTGCACTGTTTAAATAGGATTTATCTTCTATTTGAATGCTAATATCATCCATTAACGCCACCTCGCAGCATGCTTGTCTAAAGGCTTTAAAATTAAGAACTCAATAGCTTGGATAACAATAATAAAGGCGATGGTATAAGCTAAAATACTGGCAACATCAAAAAGTTGAAAAAATAAGTGCAATTGATAGCCCATGCCATCACTACGACCAAGCATCTCCACGACTAAAATGATTTTCCAAATTAATGCTAAACCAGAGCGGGTTGCCGCCATAATAAAAGGGTGCAGTTGTGGAAGAATGACATGTTGTAAGGTTTTTAACAGGCCAAATCGGTAGCATTTTGCCATGGCTAATAGTTCTTTATCTAAGGCTTTAGTGCCTTCACGCAAGGTGACGATAACATTAGGTAGTTTATTAACAACCACAGCAAGAATAGCCGCTGTTTCAGTTAAGCCAAACCAGACATAGCAAAGAATAATAGTGACTAAGGCTGGGATGTTTAAAAAGATAAGTAGCCAAGAGTCAAAGAAGCGATCTAAGGTTTTATTTAGCCCCAAACTAATGCCTATGGCACAACCTAGTAGCATAGCGATGCTAAAGCTAAAAGCGAGCCGTCCCATCGTTGCTGATAAGTGATGAGTTAATTGTCCAGATTGTATTTCAGCCCATAAAATATCCATAACCAGTAGAGGGGGAGGTAGTGTGGCTGTCTTTAATACAGCGGCCAAACCTTGCCAGAGCAATAGCAATAGACAGAGAGAAAGGCTGGATTGCAAAGCGGGATGTTGTAAGCGCATTTTATTGTTTGGCAGCTTGGGTGTTAATAAGGATGTTCTCTAAATCACTGAGGCGTTCGACTGTGCCTATATCCATCCAAAGACCTTGATAAAGCTCTCCGCTTATTTGTTGATGGGACATCGCTTTTTTTAATAAGGGCGCAAGAGCTGATTTTCCATGCTCTAAATTCGCAAATAATTCAGGGCGGTAAAGGCCAATGCCGCTGAAAGTGTATTGTTTATCGCCAAGAGGGTTTAGGTATTGGTTGGCATTGATAGAGAAGTCACCCTCAGGGTTATGCTTTGGGTTTTTAACCAACACCAAGTGCGCCAAGTCTACTTTTTTCTGGATTAAGCTTTGCAAAGGAAAATCACAATAAATATCTGCATTAATGACTAAAAAAGGATCATTGCCTAATAAGGGCAGCGCATTTTTAATACCACCTGCGGTTTCTAATCCTGATGCACCTTCGTGAGAATATTGAATATTGGCTTGATAGCGTGAGCCATCGCCTAAATAAGCCTCAATTTGCTCACCTAAGTAAGCGAGGTTGATCACAATATCCACAACGCCAGCTCTCACTAATGCCTCTACTGTATATTCAATTAAGGGTTTATTATTCGCGCTTAATAGTGGTTTTGGCGTGCTATCTGTTAAGGGACGCATGCGTTCGCCACGGCCTGCGGCTAAAATCATGGCTTTCATAAATGAACTTGGCTAGCAGTTGTGCTTAAAAAACGATGAAATTCTTTTAATTCAGGATAATTTTGGCTGACATTCAGCACATAATTAAGTGTTCGTGGAATATCTGCTAAATAAGCGCTTTTGCCATCGCGAATATTCAAACGGGAAAAAATGCCGATGGCTTTTAAGTGTCGCTGAATACCCATTAAGTCAAAGTCACGCTTGAAATCAGCATAAGAACAGTGAACTAAATTAACAGCTTGTAATTGCAGGAAGTATTCGTTTAGTAATTGGTCTATTTTTTCATCAGGCCAAGCGATGTAACAATCCCTTAATAGCGAGACGGCATCGTAAGTAATAGGGCCAATAACAGCATCTTGGAAATCAATAATGCCCAGCTGGCTATCATCAATATGCATCAGGTTGCGTGAGTGAAAATCTCGATGTACACAAACTTGCTTTTGTTGACAGGCGCTATCAATTAAAAAATCCTCGGTGTGACTTAAAAGTTTTAGCTGATCTTGATTTAGCGGTAGTTGACATTGCTGCTGTAGAAACCAATCAGAAAATAAAGCCAGCTCTGATTTTAATAAGGTGGGCGTGTAGTGGGGCAAAAAACAACTATCAGGGCTGATGTTTTTTTGTAGATTAACCAGTGCCGTTAATGCCGTGCGATACAAAATATCGACCGATAATTCATTTAAACGGTCTAGTAAATTAACGGCGCCAAAATCCTCTAATAACAAAAAACCTTGCTGGGTATCTTGCGCAATAATATCTGGTACATTGGCTTTAGCTAGTCTAAATAATTCAGCAACATTAATAAATGGCTCGGTATCTTCTTTTTCTGGTGGCGCATCCATAACAATAAAGCAGCGTTTATTATGCGTAACTCTAAAATATCGCCTGAAACTGGCATCGCTGGAAGCAGGCTCAAATTGGGTAATGTCTAAATTTAAATCATCCCTTAACCAGTTAAGGATTTGATGAGATCTGTCATCGCTAAGTGTGATAGTCATTCTTTTATAAAGCGCCCGAAGAAGTAAGGTAAAATATTCTGTTCAATATTTTATTCTATTTCACTTTTTTTCTATAGGTCTTTAGTAACGATGTTACCCCTTTTAGTGTTTGTGCTGTCTCTGCTCGTGCTTAATACGGCGGAAGCTAAAGGAGAAGACTGGCAATGCCAAAAGTCTCGACCAATGGGTGGGTTAAAGTGCGCATCAGCGGAAAGAAATATTATTCAAAAGAATAAAGGGAAAACAAAAATAGAGCGATCGCAGGGCTTATTTGCTGATTCCTTCAGTGAAGCAGAAGAAATAGTTTTTCAGCAATTACAATTAGAGTTTGATGAAAACCCTTGGGGGATGTGCTCTTCAGTCGATCATTTTGGCCCTCAGTTTCTGCGCAATAAAATCACTAGCAGCGAAACATCAACAGAAATTTACGCCAATGTTTTAGACACGTTTGATGCGGATGTGATTAATTTTTTGGGTGATGTCGATTTTTTAAGTGAAGGGCGCAGTGCTTTAGCTAATCAAGCAGATTATAATAAAAAATCAGCGAATGTCGCTTTATTTGGTGATGTTATTTATAAAGACTCAGGAATGGCGCTTTATAGCAGTTCGACTAAAATAGAACTAGAGAGCAATAAATCTTTATTAAGAGATGCTTTATATGTTTTGTCGCCAGGTGCTAAACGGGGGAGCGCTGATGTTATTTATCGTGAGTCAAGCGCTTTAACTCGTTTGAAAAATCCTAGTTATACTTCTTGCCCACCAGGAAACCAAGACTGGGTTTTGCATGCTTCTAAAATGAAAATTAATGATGATACTGGGCGTGCAGCGATACGGAATGGCTGGTTGGAGGTAAAGAATGTACCCGTCATGTATATTCCATACGCTTCATTCCCAACAGATGACCGGCGTAAAACCGGCTTATTAATGCCAACATTTGGCTTTTCAGGTCGTAATGGTTTTGATTTAACGCAACCATTTTATTGGAATATAGCACCTAATTACGATTTAACCGTTTTTCCTCGCTATATGGGAGAGCGTGGTTTTATGCTGGGTGCTGATTTTCGTTATTTAGGTAAATCTTACCAGGGGAAGATTGGGTTTGAGGTATTACCTGAAGATAAGTTGGCAAAGGCAGAAGAGACAGCTCCCGCAACACGCTGGGGGCTAAATGTTCAACACCTGGCTAGACCTATTAAGCATTTAAATTTAGCCGTGGATGTAAATTATGTTTCTGATAAATCTTATTTTTCAGACTTAGGGGGGAATTTAGATACGACAAGCCGAAATCGTAATTTAGTCAGTAATGCAGATGCAAATTACAGATTAGATTGGCTGGATTTAGGGCTTCATGTTGATAATTATCAAAATATAGATCCAAGTCGTGATGACAGTAGCTTGCCTTATCGGCGACTGCCTCAGGTGACATTTAATATGCGAAAGTCATTTAAAGACTTTCCAGTAAAATTGGACTGGAAGAGTGAATACGTTTACTTCCAAAGACATACTGAAGATGGGAGAACGGAAGGCCAGCGGTTAAACATAAAACCAAGTATTAGTTTTCCTGTTATATCGCAAGCAGGATTTGTGGTTCCTAAAATTGCTTTACAACATACACAATATTGGCTGGATGAACAGAATACTAATGAAAAGCTAAGTAAAACCTTACCTATTGTTTCGCTGAATTCTGGTTTGTTTTTAGAACGTGATTTTGGCAAGTTCAGGCACACAATAGAGCCGCGTTTATACTATCTTTATGTTCCCTATGTTGATCAAAGTGATTTACCTAATTTTGATACCTCTTTAGCTGACTTTAATACTGGGCAATTGTTTAGGGATAATACGTTTACGGGAGCTGATAAAACCCAAAATACCAACCAGATTACCACGGCATTAACAACACGAATCGTTGATGAAGGGCGAGATCTGTTAAAATTGACAGTCGGGGAAATATTTTATTTTGCGGATAGAAAAGTTGGCTTAAATGCTAATGAAGAGAATAAAGAGCTGTTGTCCAACCTTATAACAGAGGTGAGCAGTGATGTAACAGATGAACTAAGGCTAACGGGTAGCTTACATTATAGTTATCAAGAGTCTGCGATTGATCGTGGCGCTGCTGATTTTCGCTATCACGGTAATGAAAATCATCTGTTTAATATAGGATATCGCTACCGATTGGAAAGGTTAGGTCAGGCGGCACAAGAGCAAATTCAAACCTCATTGATGTGGCCCATTTATAATGGTTGGAGCGCTATAGGGGCATACCGACATTCATTAAGAGATAGGGAGTCATTAGAGTACTTTTTTGGTGTGGAAAAAGATAGTTGTTGCTGGCGTATTCGCGTCATTGCTAGGCAACAAATTCGCAATACTACGGTTGAGGCGAAGAAAGAAAATTCAATTTTCTTTCAATTTGAACTAAAAGGCTTTACTGGTTTAGGAGATAAGCTGGATGACTTTTTATTTGAAAATATTGCAGGATATAGTAAACCTAATGATTAATATAAAATGAAACAAATTATAAAAAAAATAACTTACATCGTGTTACTGGTAACAGCTTTTAATGTTATTGCTGCTGATTATTTAGATGGTATTGCTGCGATTGTGGAAGACGATATTATTCTAGATAGTGAGTTAGTCAGCGAAGTACAGACTATTGTTGCTCGTTTGCAACAGCAAAAAATTCAGTTGCCAGAAAAAGAGATTTTATATAAGCAAGTCTTAGAGCGATTGATTGTCGATAAACTACAAACACAGCTTGCGCAGCGTGCAGGCATGAAAGTTAGTGATGAATACGTCAATTTATCGATTGAGAAGATAGCTAGAAGTAACCGGATGAATATGGAAACCTTTAAAGCGTCATTAGCGGAAGAAGGCATGAGTTTTACGGATTTTCAAGAAAATGTGCGTAAAGAAATTACCATTAATCAATTGCGCAGTCGTGAAATTGGTGCGCGGATTAAAATTTCAGACCAGGCGGTTAAGCACTATTTAGAAACAACAATGAGTGTAGCAGATAGAAGTGTGCAATATTTAGTCGGGCATATCTTATTAAGTTTACCTGAAGGTGCTGATGCAAAAAGTATTCAGCAAAAGACCGGAGAAGCCAATGACATTGTTCAGCAACTAAAAAGTGGTACAGACTTTAAACAGCTTTCGGTTGCTAAATCAGAATCTGATACTGCTTTAAAAGGAGGCGATTTAGGCTGGCGAACACTGAATCAGCTCCCCAGTTTATTTGTCGATACAGTAAAAGGCATGCAGAAAGGGGATGTGGCTGACCCTATTCGCAGTCCTAGTGGTTTTCATATTCTGCAGTTATTAGATAGTTCTGGTAATGAGGCGCACATTATTACGGAGACACATGTACGACATATCTTAATTAAAACCAATGAATTAATTGATGATAATGAGGCTAAAAAGCGCTTACAAAGTATCCTTTCTCGTATTGAGGATGGCGATGATTTTGCTGTCTTAGCAAAAGCAAACTCTAAAGATACCGGGTCGGCAATAAAAGGGGGTGATTTAAGTTGGGTCGTACCTGGGCTATTGGTTCCACCTTTTGAAAAAGCGATGAATGATTTAGCCCTTAATGAAATAAGTGAGCCGGTACAAACGCAATTTGGTTGGCATATTATTCAAGTATTAGCGCGGCGCACTAAAGATAACACGGAAAAGTTTAAGTTTGAACAAGCGCGAAATGAACTGCGTAAACGTAAAATTGAAGAAGAAACAGAACTTTGGTTAAGGCGCTTAAGAGATGAGGCTTATGTTGATATACGCTTAGGAATGCTGAATGAATAAGCGCTCGATAAGTTCGGTGCTAGAGCAACAAACCGAACTGGAAAACCAACTGAAGCAAATTATTGCCAAAGAAGATCTCGCGGCGAATAAAGCTTTATTAGAGGTTAGTGCGCGCCATTTAGGTTTGGACTACTTAGATTTAGCAGCTGCTTTACTTTTTCTTAATCGCCCAGAAAAGCCGGCATTAAGCGATTTAGCAGCCAATAAATTTAGTCAAGAAAAGCAAAAATCATACGAATTGATTAATGCACAAATGGTACGTTATCGTATTGAAGTAGGGCGTATTCATAAACTCACTATCCCTATTATTAAAGAAATTTTAGTGGATGTTTCGGGGGTAGAACATCGAAAAATTGGCTACATTGATATGTTTGAATACTACACTGTGCTTAGCTTACCTGCGGGAATGCCGGTTGATATTTTGCAATTATTAAAAGAAACAGTGGTTAAGGATAAAGAGTTTGATATAAAGCGATTGAATGGTTCAGGAAAAAAATATCGCCATGAAAAATCACCTAGACGAGGCACGCGGCGACACTTCCTTTCAGCAAATAAAAAATCAGCGCACCAAGGTAAGTAATTTTACTTTAGACAGAATGGCGCATATACACTACTTAGATAATTTACCCAATAATAAAGCATGAATGATATCCAGTTTATAGATACTGCAGACGATTTACACACTCTATGCCAAGAAATGAAACAAGCAGCTTGGCTCGCAATTGATACCGAATTTTTACGGGAAAAAACCTATTATCCAAAGTTTTGTTTATTACAAATAGCAACGCTTGATTGGGTTGCTTGTATTGACCCCATCGCTTTAGAAGGGCAGATGGATGAATTATTTAGCATTATCAATGATCCTGCCATTATAAAAGTACTCCATTCATGCCGCCAAGATGTAGAAATTTTCTATCAGCTTTCGGGTAAGCTACCGGGCCCTATTTATGATACGCAATTGGTTGCCCCTTTATTGGGCTATCAAGAAAACCCAGGTTATGCGATGCTCGTTTCTGGTTTTCTTAATATTAATCTTAGTAAAACGCATACACGGACAGATTGGAGTCAACGTCCACTGTCAGCGGAACAAATTCAATATGCGGCAGATGATGTGATTTATTTAGGGAAAATCTATTGCATGATGCAAGATCAGCTTAAAAAATTAGGCCGTGAGAACTGGCTAAATGATGATTTTGAGCAGCTTTTGAACCCTGACTTATATGATATCCCTGCCGAAAAAGCATGGCTAAAAATTCGTGGTAAAAATAAACTCACGGGCAAACAACTGGCAATCGTACAAGTTTTAGCAGAATGGCGTGAAGAAGCGGCTAAAAGAAGCGATAAACCGAAAAATTGGATAGTTCGTGATGAACATATTATGGACATGTCTAAGCTACAGCCTACGACAGTACAAGCTTTAGCTAAAATACGCGGCGTAACCGATGGCTTTGTTAAGCGTAGAGGTGCAAAGGTTTGTGAGTTAATCAAAAAAGGACAAAATTTACCGCCGCTACAAGTAAAAGTGAAATTGAAATCAGGCAAGAAAACACAGCCACAAGAAGCGGTATTAGACATACTAGGCGGTGTGGTTCGTTTACGTGCTGCTGAAAACTCATTAAACCCGATTATTTTAGCAACCAGAAAAGACTTAGAAGCCTTGATAGAAGGGAGTGACGAGTGCGCACTATTAAGTAGCTGGCGTTACAGCATGGTAGGCGAAGAGCTACAGAGAATATTACAAGGAAAGATCAGTTTAAGCGTTAATAACCAAGGCGTTTCTTTACACGAATAGCATCACTGCCATTAAGTTAAGGCAAAAATGGTAGGATTTGCTGAGGCACGAAGCGCATCTTTGTATCATTGATGTGCTTCCTATGAAAAATGTTTAACTTAATGGCTATTCCGGCCTACGAATATTCCATATAATTAGCATAATCAGCGTTTACGACACCCACGAATCATCTCACCGCGTAGGCGGTGATGGTTGTGAATCATCAGCAAAGATAAATAATTCACTTTTTCACCGTGTAAGCTGGCGACATCATGAATAATGCGCTCTTCTTTAGATCCTGCTTTTTCAATAAAGCAGCTGCTGTCTAATAAATCATGAGTGCGTAATAAATCAATAATTGGGTCTAATAGGGGTTTTACTTTTAACAGCACTAAGGTATCAAAGTCGAGTAGCATTTTCTCAATCATTTCTATGCCATAACCGGCCGGGATAATGGCAACGGTATCATCGGTATCAGCCAAAGGGATTTCTGAACGTGCTGCGGCAGCATTAAAGGAGGTCACTCCGGCAATGGTTTCTATTGTTAAGCTGGAATCTAATGCTTTGACTGTTTTTGCTAAATGCTGAAAGGTTGAAAATGTTGAAGCATCTCCCTCAACCAGAAACACGACATCTTGATTTTTTTGTAATCTATTGGTGACGATTTCCGCTGCTTGTAACCAATATTTTGCCAGAATCGTTTTATCATGGGTCATGGGGAAAACTAATTCTGTGCTATTTTCAGGTGTGCTTAACCCCGCATCTAATGCAATTTGCAAGGCGTAGCTCTTGCCTTGTTTCTTTTTAACTGGGTACATCCAGTGAGCATCGGAGTGTAATAAAGCCCATGCCTTACGGGTGATTAAATCAGGGTCTCCTGGGCCGAGAGATGCGCCGTATAAAGTGCCGCTCATGCTGCTTGTCCTGGTTGTGCTGAAACAATCCAAACGGGATTTTCAGCTTGCATTCTATTCATATGTAAAATGGGTTGGCTACGTGATGCTTGAATTTGTACAACATCCCAAGTCGCGTTAGATTTTTTTAAAGTATCGACAGCAGTGCTTAGGTTTTCTAGGGTAACAAAATTCATTACTAGCCAGCCTTCGGGATTTAATCGTTGGCAACATAATTCAATCAGTGCGGCTAACTCACCGCCGGTACCGCCCATAAAAATTGCGTCAGGATTTGCCCAGCTATCTAAGCCTTCGGGTGCTTTGGTATGAGTCAGTTGATAATTGTGGACTTTCATAGCCTGAGAATTTTCTTGGGCAATAGTAAAGTCAGCAGTATTTTTTTCAGCGGCATACACATAACCTTGCTGGCATAAACGTGCGGCTTCTAAACCCACTGAACCAGAGCCTGCGCCTATATCCCAAACGATGCTATCCGCTTTTAATTGCATGCGCGCTAAGGAAACTGCGCGTACTTCTCGTTTGGTAATTAAGCCTTTATCAGGCTTACGCTGTTTAAAGCTACTGTCTTGTAGACCAAATAAAATGGGCTGAGATAAGGCTTGCTTGCGTTGCAGAATAACAATATTGTTACCATTAAAGGCTGTCTCTACCAGTTCGCTAATGGGAATATCTTGTGTGATAATTTCTGTATCGCAGAATAAATCTTGCGCTACTCGCATAGTAAAGTCATGCGCTAAATCTTCCTGCACTAACAAGCGTGCAATACGTGCTGGGTTGTTTTCAGGGCTGGTTAGAATAGCTAATTTATCAGCAGTTAATATCGCTTGTAATAAAGAATACAAACCATGGCGGTGGTCTGAACCTGCCAGCCATTCACCGGTATCTTGTTTATGAATCGAGACAATTTTTGCATCTTGCCAAGGCAGTTGAAATTTAGCAAAAGCTAGCGCTAAAGTGGATACATTAGGTAATACTGCAAAGCTATTAGCGGGAAGTTTTTTACCTAAATAAGTGGCAATGCCAAAACAAAGTGGATCACCTGTCGCCAAAACAACGACCTGTTGATTTTTTTCTTGTGCAGCGCTAATCCAGTCGGGAACAGCGCTTAAATGGCCGCCCAAATCTTTTTGCTCTGTTTGTGCTGAGAGTTGCTTAGCAAATAAAAGGAGTGTACGTTGCGCACCAATAACTATATCAGCTTGTTGTAATGCATTAAGGCTTGCAGGCGTTAATGATTCTGCCCCGTTATCTAAAACACCGATAATTTTACAGTGACTCATTGATTAAAGTTCCTCATAGACAGCAAGTTTTGCACCTTCAAAATCGCAGACTAAGACGGTATATTTAAAAGTATTAGGGTAGCGCTCTTGTAATGTTGTGACCACGCGTTTAGAAAGTGCTTGGTAAAATTTCAGTCCTAGTCCTAATTCTTCCATACGCTCGCCAGCATAACGGGCGGTTTCATTAGCAGCAATATCTCTGCAGACCGTTGCATTAGCACCAACATCTGCTGCAATATCGGCGAGTAATTGAGTATTAACTGGGTTACGACGCGCGTGAGTGATTTTCTCGCCCTGTGCCATTTTGGTTAATTTACCGACCATACCACCAATAACAATATGTTTGATGCCGACTTCCGCCGCTGTATCCATAGCGGGTGCTAAAAAATCACCCATTTGCACAAAACAGGCGGGGGCTAAGTCAGGCAGAGTTTTAATGGTAAACTTTTCGGTGCGACCACCAGTCGTTAAGACCACGGTATCGAGTTTTTGCTTGGCGGCAACTTCTACGCCTTGCACAACGCTAGCTCTAAAAGCGGCGGTAGAGTAGGGGTGTACAATACCTGTGGTGCCTAAAATAGAAATACCACCGACGATACCTAGGCGCGCATTAAGCGTTTTTTTAGCCATCAGTTCACCATCAGGGACTGATATGGTAATTTCTAAGCCTTGCTGCTGTAATAATTCATGGGCAACTTCACGCACATTTTCAATAATATTTTTACGCGGTACAGGATTAATAGCGGGACCACCCACCTCTAAACCTAAACCACGCATGGTAATCGTGCCTACGCCTTCGCCGCCATATAAAATAATTTCATCCGGCTGGTCGGGTAATACTTTTATATCAACGGTTAAATGCGCTTTATTAGTACAGTCAGGGTCATCACCGCCATCTTTAATGACCATCGCATGCGCGCTGTTTGCATCACAAACGCCATCGCTTACTGCAAAGGGAATGCGGGTTTTATTGGCGAGTAAGGCTTCAATGTTTTTAGGGACATGGCCAGAAACTAAACCAACGACAGCGGCGCGCGCAGCTGCAGCTGTACATGCGCCAGTGCTGTAACCTTTGCGCGTGCCTTTTGGTTTTTTGGCTGACATAACCAAGGTCTTAGCCGGCTTCCGCTAGTGCTAATAAAGCGTGAATGCAGGCCACAACAAGTGTAGAACCACCTTTACGGCCGTGTGTGGTAATCCAGGGTATATCAGCTAATAATTCTGTTTCTGCTTTTGATTCTGCTGCAGAAACAAAACCAACCGGCATACCAACAATTAACGCAGGTTTAACATTTTCTTCTTTAATAAAGCGAATCACTTCTAATAAAGCGGTCGGTGCATTACCAACAGCAATAATACCGCCGTCTAATAAATCTAAAGAATGCGCTTTACGCATGGCTTGCACAGCGCGTGTGCTATTTTCTGCTTTGGCTTGGGTAATCACATCAGTATCTGAAATAAAATGATGTGTACTCACGCCAAAATGACTTAATCGCGGCTTGGATAAACCCACACAAATCATTTCCACATCAGCAACAATAGCAGCACCTTGTTTAATGGCTTGCAAGCCCGCACTAACGGCTTCTTTATGAAAATGGGTTAAACCATTAAATTCAAAATCAGCGGTGGCGTGAATCATGCGACGTACAATCGCCCATTCAGCTGTTTCATAGTTATGCGCGCCAACCTCTTGGTCAACAATGGCAAAGGAATCATGCTCTATTTTTTGACCTGCCTGAGTCATTTGTTCGGTAATGGTATTCGTTGTCATAATCTTTATAAAAACCTAATGTTGATGTCCATGCCCGTGATCTTGTGCAATTTGGCGGTAATGACAGCCATCGCATTCCATCATGTTATGTGCTGAATCAGAACCTAAAAGTGCAGCTACGTTTTCATCGAGCAGTTGATAAATTTCAGGCTCAAAACCCAAGGTATTGCCCAGTGCAAAACGAACTTGCGGGTATTGTTTTTGCAGCGCAATATATTGTTGCTCGATGCGCGTGATGAGCGTACCGGTAAATAGGTAGTAAGGCAGAATGACAACTTGTGTCATGCCCAATTTAACTTGCCTTTGTACCGCGGTTTCTAAACGCGGAAAGGTGATACCTGTGAAAGCAATATCAATTAATTCATGGTCTGTTTCTTCCCATAACCAACGTGCTAATTTAGCCACTTCACCATTAGCAATTTTATCGGAAGAACCACGACCCAAAATGATAACACCGGTTGTTTTGGGATCTGGCATGAAAATAGTGGCTAGGGTTTTCATTAAGTCGCGACGTAAAGCGGTTAATATTTTACCTTTTGCGCCTATATGCTTGCCATACGCAAAAGAAACTTGAGGGTGACGTAAACGTGCTTTGGCTAAATGCTCTGGTATTTCCATTTTTACATGGCCAGCGGCATTTAAAATTAAAGGAATAACTAAAACACGCTCTGAATTTTTTGCGGCAATATCAAAGCCTTCATCCAATAACACGTCAGCAAATTCAATAAAGCAGACTTCAATACGCCAATCAGGGTGCTGTGCGCGCCAAATATCAGCAAATTTTTCTATATCAATATTGCCTTGTACGTCACGTGAACCATGGCCCACTAATAAAACAGTTTCTTTCAATGCTTAATCCTCGGTATTTTTATCGGCTTTACGAAAACGATGAGTAAAATTAGCATCATAAAGTTTTGATTTTTTTATTTCTGGCCAATGCCGTGCGCCTAAAGTCGGGCTGGCAATAATCATAGCTTGGCTATTGATTTTAGCGGCTTTACATTTTTCTCTGATGGTTGCTAAAGTGCCATGAATAACCTGCTGCTCATCAGGCCAGCTGGCTTTATACACCACCACAATGGGCGCATCATTAGCCCAGCCTGCTGCGCTTAACTCGGATTCTATGATTTTTAACAAAGTAATAGAAAGGTATAAGCATAAAGTGCAATGGTGTGCCGCGAGTTCCGCTAAGGATTCACCTTGAGGCATAGGTGTACGGCCTTCAACACGGCTGAAAATAACGGTTTGTGTGATTTCCGGTAGCGTTAAAGTTTCCACTGCGGCGGCAGCTGAGGCCATTGCGGAAGTAACGCCAGGAACCACCTCAACAGCGATACTTTGTTTATCTAAAGGTTGCACCATTTCTACTAGCGCACCGTATAAACTAGGGTCGCCTGTTTGTAAACGAATGACCGTTGCATTATCAACCGCACGACTGATGAGCCAGTCGGTGATTTCTTCTAAAGTCATGCCTTTAGAATCTTGAATTTCACAATTTTCTTTTGCCCATTGCATGGCGGCATCAGAGACTAAGGAACCAGCAAATAAGATAGCATCCGCTTCGGTAATTAAGCGTTGCCCTTTGAGGGTTAATAATTCAGGATCACCTGGCCCTGCGCCAACAAACCAAACTTTTCTCATCGTTTAATGACAAGGAAAGCCAGAACTATGGCGGGTATCATGTGTTGCATTATGAATCACTTCTAAGGGGGCAAAGGCGACGATAGTTAAAATTGATAATGCTAATAAAGCACTGGCAAAAAGTTGCGTGTTTTTTGAACTAGTAGTAACAGCTTGATTTTGAACTATTTGAGACATAATTTTACTCCTGAGAATCCAAAGGAAAGATGAATTTTAAAGTTAATAAAGCAGATAATGCACCGATTATAAGCCATAGCAATCCATTAGCGATACTGGTTTGTATAATGAACTGATGCCATAAATCGGTTAAAGCCATAATGGCTTCTGGGTCTTGATTAACAAAGCCATGATGCTCGGGTTGTGGTGCGCCGATTAAATGTGGTGTTAGTATTAAAATGCTAGCAAAAATCTTAAAAGTGATGGTTTGAAACGCTAATGACCATAAACCTAAAGCGGTAAAGAGAACGGTTAATAACCACCACGCTTGGCGACCTTCTAAGTGTGCCGCTTCCATTCCAGGAATTTCTGGTGATAAACCTATAGCAGGTGCAACAAAAATACTTAAATAGGCACATAAGCCCCAAAATAATCCCTGAAAAACACTTAGATTTTTACGCGTTGCCATGGCACTCATTAATAATAAAGCATAAGCAAAACAGACTAAGAAATTGGCTATAAAGCTAAATCCTGAGCGTTCGCTGCCATCTTTAGGAGACCAAGCTTCTACTGTATCTTCAGTGACAGGGTCGAGCACTTCATAGATTTCAGACTCTAAAATAATAGGGGTAATCGCGCTAGTTTGATAAGCACTTAAAAATAAGCCAGCCACAATGGCAACCGTAAAAGCGGATAAAATTAAATTTCTAAAATACATGTTAATTCTCTAATATTGATAAGTGAGTATTGCGCGAACTTGATGCGTGTTAATAGGGGAGTTTTTATCTTGAATAAAGGCGTACATAAATTCCATATTTAATTTTTCTTGCCAGACATAGTTCATAAAAGTATTAATTTCCTGAGTGTGATAAATTTGCTTATTTTTTGCACTAAACTCACCTGCGGCAAGGCCTATATTCCAGTTAGCTAAACCATATTCTAGGCTAACTAAAATACTTTGAGCATGGTCGCCTTCTACTGCATCAAGAGTTTGGTCCTCTAAAGAGGTAAAAAAGGGACCGCCACCGACACTGCTGAGAGCAGCGCTGCCAAAATTCTTGTTATAGGCAGTCGTAACCGTGACATTGTAAGCCGTCATTGCGGCCATAACCCCGATGGTATTGGCATTAATATTAGCTATGCGAGCCTCGCCAATTGCTTGTCCTCCATCATATTGAAAGCCGAGAGCATAAGAAATATCCGCATTAAGGTTATTACTGATAACAAGCTCAGCATATAGCATCGTTAAATGTTCTGGCACCACATAGAGCCAAGCAGTACTACTGAGTGATTCTTGTTCAAAAGAGATCCAGTTTACCCATGACCCTTGGTTAATACCGCCTAAGGCTGTACCAATAGCAACAAAATCTGCAGCATTGCCGCCATTTTCCCAACCAGAAGCTTCGCGTACAAACCCTGTGCCAAAATACAAATCATCACTGTAATGGTAGTCGATTAGATAAGCTTCAAATAAATTAGCCACCATGCGTAAATCATCGCTATCTAAATGAGGCGAATCAAAATTTTGTCGGCCTAAATGAATTTCAAGATTTTGATAAGAAAGTGTTAATACGGCTTCGCCCAGCATAATATAGCTATCTTTATATTGATTGAAGAATTCTGGGTGTTTATCTATATCTTGTTGGCTGTTAAAGGCTAAGTCCAATACGCCAAATGCAGCGACATGGGCTTTTATATACTGATTGTATTGATAGCCACAGCCTAACTCACCTGATAAGGCACCTGCTGATTGTCCTGGGGAAGCTTTAGTTTCGGTGTAGATAGCGCCTAAGCGTAAATAGCCGCCACAGTCATAATATTCTTCATCGTGCTCAACCGCACTAAAGGGTTCAATATTATCGGGAGATTTATAGTGATAAACACTATTTTGTTGTGCTTCACCATGAAGATGAGCGAAAACTGGGGATGCTGCTGAAAATAGCAGACAAAATTTGAGTGTGTTGTGCATAGTTATCCATTGCGCCACCCGCGCTAAAATCGGAATTTAATGCAGGGACGACAGGATAAAGCAGTACAGCAAAGTACTGTGTCGTCATCAGCCCTCCGCTGCTCGAATGTACTTTTAGGCAGGTCTCCGGACTGATAAGTGACGTGAGTCTAATAAATCGCCTTCCCATATTTACATACAGTGGCATGTGATTTATTTTTAACTTATTTACCGTTGCGGGGGCAGCGTTGGCTTTGTAAAGTAACAATACGCACCAACTTCCCATTTAAGCCTTAGACTGTTTGCAGTCAAAGACACCAGAAAGTGGAGGAGATTTTATATCAAATGAGAATGCATCTCAAGCAGGGGCGCGATAATGAGAAAATTAAAAGAATGCAGAAAAAAAGGGGGGAGGTTTCTTTTTGCAAGGTGTCTATTGAATCTATAAAAGATTCAATAGACACCTTCCTTAAATAATTTCATTCTTGCTAAGAATTGACAGGGATAACAGCTTAGCGTACGTTATTTAAGAGGGGTGTCTAATGTCGAGCTAGGTAATAAAGGAGTTGAACTTTATTTTTTGAAGCGGTTTGTTAGTCTAGTTAGGCGGTTGAAAAAACATTTAACAAATTGACCGCCATCGTGTTTGTAGCGCTTTTTAAGTGCTTTTTTGACTTCCCAAGTTCCTTTGAATCCTAGTGGAAATACGACTAAGTCACCAGCTTTGAAAGTAACGGCTGGGCTGCCATCAGCCGGTGTCATTTCACACTCGCCTTCTAAAATCAGTGCTGTTTCTGTGGTAACGAATTCCCATGGGAATACAGAGACTTCTTTCTCCCATGTTGGCCAGTAAGCAGCTCCCATTTTCTTTAAAAGCGCTTCACTTGGGTTGCTATCAACTGTAATTTCTTTCATGTTTGTTCCTGTAATTAGGTTTATGCCCAGAACCAGAATGATTTGGGATATGCCATAGTATGTTATTCATCCTTGTTTGCCTACATATTAAGAGGAATCATACTTAATTTAATGAAAAAAGCTGCTTAAAATCCTTCCAAAAAAAATTTGACCATTACAGTATGGGGCGGTTCATTGATTGCTTTTGATTGTTAGTTAATTGACAAAGTTATCATAAATGATATTATTTTTATCTATGGAATGGCATATATCGTTTTACAATCAAAAAGTAGAGGCTGAAACACTTTCTTTTCCAAAAGGGATTTTAGCTAATTTCTTACATATAGCTGAAATGATAGAAGAATGTGGTCCAGCACTTGGCTTACCTTATACAAAATCATTAGGTAATGGGCTTTTTGAAATCAGAGTTAAAGGCACTGAAGGAATTGGAAAGGTCATTCTTTTGTACTGTTAAAAATCAAGAAGTTATTATTCTGCATTCTTTTATTAAAAAGTCTCAGAAAACACCAAATAAGGAAATGGGGATAGCTCGAAAAAGATTAAAAGAGGTTAAGTTATGAGATCGTCACTTACAGATTTTAAAAAGAAAGCCCTGGAAAATATAGAAGTAAAACAAGAGTATGAAAATCTTGCACCTGCTTATGCTCTTAGAAAGCAATTAATTAAAATCCGCAAAGATGCTGGTTTTACCCAAGAAGAGCTTGCTGAAATTTTACATACAAAGAAAAGTAATATTTCAAGGTTAGAAAATGTTAACTCTAATATTTCTCCAAAACTATCAACTATTGAAGAATATGCTAGAGCAGTAGGGT
>JAQRMR010000012.1 GCA_028599115.1 Methyloprofundus sp. | reverse complement strand
GTTTCTCGCTCTTCAGCAGCAAATAAGCTTGTTTTTATCATTTAGATCACTCAAGTATAGAAAATTAGTAGGATCTTATTTTATCATTTTTACGCAGAGGTTTTTCGAGATTCCCTAGAGTATATTATTCAGCCTTCCCCAGATGGTTTGGCGCAAGCGTTTATCTTAGGTAAAGATTTTATTGCTGATGATGATGCCTGTTTAGTTTTAGGCGATAATATTTTTTATGGGCATGACCTTAAGGCGGTTTTGTCTAATGCAGTTCAGACAGCAAAAGAAGAGCAAAAAGCGACGGTTTTTGCTTACCGTGTCGCTGACCCTGAACGTTATGGTGTCGCTGAGTTTGATGTGCAAAATAATGTCATTAGTTTAGAAGAAAAACCTGCTACTCCTAAAAGTAATTATGCGGTGACAGGGCTTTATTTTTACCCGAATGATGTTATTAAAAAAGCCGCAGAAATTAAACCTTCAGATCGGGGCGAGTTAGAAATAACAACGGTTAATCAGCTCTTTTTAGACGAAAGCCGTTTAAAGGTTGAGTTATTAGGCAGAGGATATGCATGGCTAGATACAGGAACGCATGATAGTTTATTAGAAGCTTCACAATATATTGCGACCATTGAAAAACGCCAAGGGCTAAAGGTTGCTTGTATTGAAGAAATTGCATTTGAGCAAGGTTATATTGATAAAGAAAAATTAATCCAGCTGGCAAAACCTCTCGCTAAAAATCAATATGGCCAATATTTATTACAACGTGCAGAAGGGATGGATTAACTATGCAGTTTATTGCTCAGGATATTGCTGATGTCATATTGATTAAACCTAAAGTACATGGTGATGAACGTGGCTATTTTGTAGAAACATTTCGCCAAGATAAATTTGAAGAAGCATTAGGTTATCAAGTCAATTTTGTACAGGATAATGAATCTAAATCGAGCCGAGGCGTATTACGTGGATTACATTATCAACTAGCACCGCATGCTCAAAGCAAGTTAGTTAGAGTCATTGCAGGGTCTGTTTTAGATGTAGCGGTTGATATTCGTGTTGGTAGTCCAACTTATGGACAGCATGTGGCAGTGGAGTTGTCCGCTGACAATAAACAGCAATTATTTGTGCCTCGTGGTTTTGCTCATGGCTTTGTGGTGTTAAGTGAGACCGCTATTTTTGCCTATAAAGTGGATAATTATTATTCGCCTGAATGTGATCGAGGTTTGGCTTTTGATGATGCGAATTTAGCGATTGATTGGCAACTGCCTGCGGCTAGTTTGCAGCTTTCTGAAAAAGATACTAAACAACCTGCTTTTTCCGAATTAGGCTCGGATTTTGATTTTAATATCAATTACTACGCACAATAAGGTTTTTTAAATGCAAACTTCTATTTTAGTAACGGGGGCTAATGGTCAATTAGGCCAATCTTTGCAGAAAATTGCCGCTTACTACTCTGGTTACCAATTTACTTTTGTACAGCGAAATGAAATGGATTTAAGCGAAGCAACGAGTATTTCTGCTTATTTTCAAACGCATCATTTTGACATTATTATTAATTGCGCTGCTTATACCGCTGTGGATAAAGCGGAAACTGAGAGTGCGTTAGCCGAAGCGGTTAATCATCACGCTGTTAAGCAGTTAGCTGATATTTCAAAAGCCCAAGATAGTGTTTTGATTCACATCAGTACCGATTATGTTTTTGATGGCATGCAACACCGGCCTTATGCAGAAAATGATATGGTGAGCCCACAAAGTGTTTACGGTGCTAGTAAGTTACAAGGTGAACAGGCGATGCAAGCCGTTGCGCCTAATGGCTGTATTATTCGTACCAGTTGGGTGTACTCTGAATTTGGGAATAATTTCTTAAAAACTATGCTGAAGTTGGGTGGTCAGCGCGATGCCTTAACGGTTATTTTTGATCAAGTGGGTACGCCAACTTATGCGACTGATTTAGCACAGGCTATTATGCAGATCGTACAAGGCAAGCATAAGAGCAATAAAGGGGGCTTAGTACCTGTTTATCATTATAGTAATGAAGGTGTGTGTTCTTGGTATGACTTCGCTACTGCAATATTTTCCATGGCGAATATAAGCTGTGCGCTAAGCCCGATAGAAACAAAAGATTACCCCACACCAGCAAAACGTCCCCATTATAGTCTATTAAATAAAGCCAAGATTAAACAGGATTATGCGATAGAGATTCCGTACTGGCGTGATTCGGTGCAAGCTTGCTTGAGCGCGTTATCAATTAAGTAAAATGAGATTATCAAAGAGGTATATAGCCGTTTTCAAAAAATACTTTTTAGAGTTTTTTCATGAGGGCGATATTTATTTATTTGGTAGTCGCGTTGATGATTCTCAAAAAGGTGGGGATATTGATTTATACCTAAAGGTTGTCGATCATACGGATCTTTTTAATAAAAAAATTAAATTTTTATCACGAATTAAAAGGGAGTTAGGGGATCAAAAAATTGACGTTATTTTTAACCTTGATGCAGAGCGGTTAATAGAAAAAGAGGCGATAAAGTGGGGAGTAAGACTTTAGTTTATAAGCAAAAAGTTAATGGTAATTTAACTGAAGCAAGCAAACATTTAGAGCGTTTATCAAATGCTATTACTGAGTTAAAAAGAGTCTATTCTTTTCCCTTAAAGGCGGCTGATTATAAACAGTTGGTTTTAGATGTTCAGTCTTTAGCTTTTAGTGATCAGGTTATTTATCGCTTTTCTAAATTGCAGGATTGTATGGGGGCTAAGTTATTTAAGTCTCTATTACTTTATCAGGGTGAGAATGTTAATAAGCCATTTTTGGATATACTAAATCAGCTTGAGAAAATGGAAGTGATTGATGTGGATGAATGGTTTGAAATTAGAGATTTACGTAATGAAATTGCACCTGATTATGAAGATAAAGATGATGTGGCGGTTAATCTACTTAACTCTATTGACCGCTTAAGGTCTGAGTTAACAAGAATTTTGGATGATATTAGAGTAATGATCGAGTAACTGTTGAATTAAGCATTAGATAAAACCTTAGTTCAAAATAAGTAAAAAGGGATAGGCAGCATGACAACGATTTTAGTAACAGGCGGCGCGGGTTTTATTGGTTCTGCAGTGGTAAGGCATTTAATTAACGATACACAATATAAGGTTGTGAATGTTGATAAATTAACCTATGCGGGAAATTTAGAGTCGCTTAAAGAAATTGCTCAGCATGAGCGTTACTTTTTTGAAAAAGTAGATATTTGTGATGCGAGCGAAATCCAAGGTGTATTTAAGCAGCATCAGCCTGATATTATTATGCATCTAGCGGCTGAGTCACATGTTGACCGCTCTATTACTGGACCGGGTGAATTTATTCAGACCAATATTGTTGGGACTTATAATTTATTAGAGCAGGCGAGAGCGTATTGGACAAACTTAGCCGAAGATAAAAAACAAGGCTTCCGCTTTCATCATATTTCTACAGATGAAGTCTATGGAGATTTAGAAGGAACCGATGATTTATTTACTGAAACGACAGCTTATGCACCAAGCTCTCCCTATTCAGCTTCCAAAGCAAGCTCAGATCATTTAGTGAGGGCATGGCAGCGGACTTATGGCTTGCCTACATTGATAACAAATTGTTCCAATAATTACGGCCCGTATCACTTTCCTGAAAAGTTAATTCCTTTAATGATCCTTAATGCACTAGCAGCGAAACCACTGCCTGTTTATGGGAAAGGTAATCAAATCAGGGATTGGCTGTTTGTAGAAGATCATGCGCGTGCTTTAGTGGAGGTTGCAACGAAAGGGGAAATTGCAGAAACTTATAATATTGGCGGACATAATGAAAAGCAAAATATTGAAGTGGTTAGAGTCATTTGCGAGTTGTTAGAAGAGCTGGCACCGAATAAGCCAGCAGGTGTCGCACGTTATGAAGATTTAATTACCTATGTGACTGATCGCGCGGGGCACGATGTACGTTATGCGATTGATGCGAGCAAAATTCAAGCTGAATTAGGCTGGGTGCCACAAGAGACGTTTGAAAGTGGTATTCGTAAAACGGTGCAGTGGTATTTGGCTAATGCAGAATGGTGTGCGCACGTGCTTGATGGTAGTTATCAAAAATAAAGGCTATATCACTGTTAAGTGTGGAAAAATAAACCAGCCTGAAAGGGTATATTCATATCTTATGTAGCCCGTAAGCAGGTACAAAATACGGGGGATTACTCTGCTTATGTCTATGAAAAATCCCGTATTACGCAAGCTTCATACGGGCTATAGATGGGGTTTGAGTTCGTCTTCCTAGCAAAAGACTTCGGGAATGATAGGGGGGGGCGATTTTAACTTATTGTGATGGGCATTAGCTTTCTGAAGCTGTTGTTTGGCTTTTAATCGCTAAGCGTAATTCAACGCGCTTTTTCTCCAGTTCTAAAAGCTCTAATTCTTTGCGCAGATAAATATCTGAATTTTTAGTGGTTTTATAGCTTGCTTCTAGCATTTCAGAGCGGCGCTTTTCTTGGTGGGCAAGGGCATCTTGTTCAATGTCGAATTTTAATTGATTTTGTAGCTGTTCTTGTTCAATTTCTTGCTTATGTACCTTATCTTTAGCTTGGCGCCATAGAGACTTATTATGTTCAAAGCGGGTAATTTCAGCTTTTAATTCTTTTTCCTTTTGGGCGGCTAAGTGTTCCGCTTGTACGGCTTGATTTTTTTCTTCAGTGATTAATTTTTGCTCATTGGCGCGTTGTTTTTCCTGCAACTTTGCCTTTAAAGCAAGGTCTTTTAGCTGGTATTCATGTTTTAGTTTTTCTTCATAAATACGGACTTCAATTGCAAATTGAGCAAGTTGTTGGCGTTCTTTATCCTGTAATAGTTGTTCCGCTAATTTTGCTTCTTGGGCTTTTTGTTCTTGAGTAAAATAGGCTTCTTTTTCAGCTTGTAATAAAGCAATTTCTTTATGCTTTAGGGCCTGTTGTTCGGTGGCTTGATCTTGTCTAAATAGCTCTTCACGATGCTGCTCGGTGATTTCGAAGTTCTTTCGTAGTACGCTATGGTAAAGGTTATTTTTACTAACGCGAACATCGGGAAAACCATCAAAATCTGCAAGTAATGTACAGCTAGCTTGTGATTGTATGCCTTGTAAAACCAACATTTCACTAATGCTGAGAGCAATGGCTTTTTCTGTTTTTTCTAGGCCTGATTTTACCCAGTCTGGGTCTTCTAAATTAAGTAGTTGCTGCTGAATTATTTCAGAGATCAGTGGTTCATAGGTTTTACTGATATATGCATTAATAACACTTAAATGTTCAATATTATTTTCTGCGTAGTTGAAGCTGGCTTGAAAGCTTAGTTTAATCGTTGCATTTAAGTGGCAAAAGCCATCATAAAGATGGATGTCCTCAATTAAAATGAGTTCTTTAATAGCTAATGGAAAAACGGTGTGATAAAAACGCTTAACAAATTTTTCAGGGCGTAAAAATATTTTTTGATATGGCCCTAATTGTCTAACAACAACTTGTCGGTCTGCCACAAAGTTAGCATCCCAGACCTCTGGTTCATCAATGTTGTCTAAATCTTCGATTAGCCATAAGTCAATTTCAGTGCTTGGGTTACCCATGGGGATCAACCATTTTTTTTGCTGCTGCTTCAGCGCGTAGTTTTTTTATTTTAGCGCTCATTTTCTCTGCAATCAAAGGGTAGAGGTTGGGTGCGAACTCCACTGTCCTATGATCTTTTTTGCGCAAAAATCCACGGCTTAATAATAAGCCAACAGCGAACATTCTAGACCAGTCTGAATAATTCCGTGCTTTTTCGAGTTCAGATTTTTCAATAATCATTTCTAATTCATCATTTTCATTAATGCGGAATTGACTAAATTGTCGTAAGCAATCAAACACCAACTCTTCTTCTTCAGCTGTTAAAGGTCCGGGAGCGGTAAACTCTAAGCGGTATGAAAGTAAGACGGTGAAGAAATCAACCATAGCCGCACAGATAAAAGCAAAGAGGGAAAAGTTAGACCACATGGCCAGCGTAGGCGATATGCCAGCACTGAATTGTTTGTATGTTTGTAGTAAAGGCGCTTCTGGTAGGGATAGGCTAAATTGGCTGGTAAGCTGATTTGCGGTAAATTGTAGCTCTCGAAAACTGCTTAGGAACTTAGAGTAGGTAGCCTTGCTATCTTTTGATATATCTAAATCGGCAAGGTTCACTTGTAAGGATTTGATGTTTTTATCTAGCTCAGAAAATTCTGTTTTTAGCTGTTCACTGGCTTGTTTTTTCTGCTGATAAATAGCATTATAGTGCTTCCAGTAAGGCCCCTTTCCCACTTGGTTTCGATACGCTAATACAAGCTCTGGATGAGTGCCAAAATAGGCTTGGGAGGCTTCATGAGAGGCTTTTTCAAGCTCAGTACGGTGTTGTGTTAGAATTTTTTGTTTAATGGATAAAACTTGAGTAATGTAGTTTTTAGAGTTTTGTCGAAGCTCATTTAAGCGATTGATATGGATATTATCTTTCTGGGATATTTCATAGAATTTAAAGTATGAAAATGAGATAGATGCCATTAGAGCAATGAATAAAGAGAGTAATACGGATATATAACGGCTTCGGTTTGCTTTAAAATGAATGCCAGCCATTTCCAAAGAACAGATAACCACGATGGACTGTATGGCAATGGTAATGACGAGTGCAATCCAAGGAAGAATAAAGTGGGATAAACCATAGAAAGTGGTAAACCCAGAAGCAATGCTTAGCATTAAAACAATAGGAATTGTCCATACTTTTAGAATGCCGACAAACAGTGTTTGGATGTTATTAATGGCGATACCAACGGCTGGAGAGTGCGTGGTTTCTGTGCTTGTTTTTTGCATGATTAAAATGGCGGCATAAAGTTGTTCGATTACATCAAAATAGACTGAAAATTTTTTATACTTTTACCATACTATCGCTTAAAAATACAGGCTAGCAAAGCTTTACTAAAGGCAGTAGCTTTGAGAGTATAGACAGTCATAAAATTAGCAATGCCTTTATCGGTGACGATTGTTAGGTGCTAGTCATTTCTTTTTAATTAACTAAGAATCAATGAGCCATTCATTTACTAAAGTATCTTTAATTATTCTCTTTATTGCTGTTTTTGCACGATTACTGGGTATGTTTGATTACCCTTTACATGATCCTACTGAAGCGCGTTATGCAGAAATTCCTCGTTTAATCATAGAAACAGGGCATTGGATTATGCCACCGTTTGATTATGGCGTGCCATTCTGGGGAAAGCCACCGCTTACTTTTTGGATGACGGCTATTTCATTTGAGTTATTTGGTTATTCTGAGTTTGCTGCACGGCTCCCTGTTTTCTTGCTAGCTATTGCTGTTTTATGGCTCACGTATCGGTTTGCTAAATTCTTACAGGGTGAAGATAAAGCTGCTTTCAGTACTTTAGTCTTAGTCAGTACCGCTTTGTTTTTTATTGCGAGTGGCGCTGTTATGACAGATATGGCGCTCTGTTTTTGTGTCAGCTTATCGATGATTAGCTTTTGGCAAGCATTGCATAACCCCAAAGCTGCGCAGGCGAAGAAATGGTCTTATTTGTTTTTTGTGGGGCTAGGGATCGGCTTATTGGTTAAAGGCCCTATTGTGGGGGTATTAGTTTTATTGCCTTTAATCGCATGGACAATGTTAGAAAAGCAATATTTAGCAGTTTGGCAGCAAATTCCTTGGTTTAAAGGGTCCGCTGTTATGCTATTTATTGCAGTACCTTGGTATATTGCGGCAGAAATTGATAGTCCTGGATTTATCAACTATTTCTTAGTCGGTGAGCATTTTAAGCGCTTTGTTGATGCGGGCTGGCATGGTGACCTATATGGTGTGGCACATAAGCACCCGAGAGGAAAAATTTGGTTACTGTGGTTATTCGCAAGTTTTCCATGGTCATTTATTTTTTTAGGCAGCCTAATCAGCTGGCCATTTAGAAAGAATAAACAGCAAAGTTTAAAAGCCGTTTCTCAAAGTAGCTGGCATCGTTACTTGTTATTTTGGGCGATTACCCCGATGGTATTTTTTAGCTTATCGGGCAATATTTTATATACTTATGTCTTGCCAGGATTACCCGCTTTTGCGATTTTAGTCACTGAATTATTGAGCTTACGCTTTTCAGTGACCATTATGCAAGGCAGTAAATGGTTATGGGCGACGACTTTTATTCCTGTTCTCGGCTTAGTGTTTTTGAGTATTTTATGGGTATCGCCTGATACCTTTAACTTTGAAAAAAATCAAAAGCCATTGGTTGAAGCCTATCAACAATCACGGCGTTCTGAAAGCAGTCGCTTGGCTTATGTAGGGCGGCGGATTTATTCGGTTGATTTCCATACCCAAGGAAAAGCAAAACGGATTAAAGCTAAGCAATTAACATTAACTTGGCTACAGAGTAATGAGCTTGAAGATTATATGATCGTCTCCAAATCTAAATTACAAAGCTTGCCTGACGGTGTGCTACAAGCCTGCGATACAATTAAAACGTATCGCAATTATGTTCTTTTAAAAGAGAGATTAACTTATGAGTAAATCTGCAGAATTATTTGCTGATGCTAAAGATGTCATCCCTGGTGGAGTCAATTCACCTGTGCGTTCTTTTAGTGGGGTGGGTGGAACACCTGTTTATATAGATAGAGCGAAAGGTGCTTATTTATACGATGCTGATAATAAGCAATATATAGATTATGTGGGGTCTTGGGGGCCAATGATTGTTGGGCATGCGCACCCTGAGGTTTTAGCGGTGGTTAATGACACGGCTGCAAAGGGTTTAAGTTTTGGAGCACCTACAGAGCTTGAAACCTTAATGGCTAAAAAGGTTTGTAAGCTGGTTCCATCAATGGATCAAGTTCGTATGGTTAGCTCGGGTACTGAAGCGACGATGAGTGCGATTCGCTTGGCGCGAGGGTATACAGGGCGCAGCAAAATTGTAAAATTTGAAGGTTGTTATCACGGACATTCTGATTCATTATTAGTGAAAGCGGGGTCGGGTGCTTTAACTTTAGGTGTGCCAAGTTCACCGGGTGTTCCTGCTGCAGTTGCAGAAGACACGATTACCTTAACTTACAATGATGCTGAATCAGTTAAGCAAGCGTTTGCTGAAGCGGGCGAGCAAATTGCGGCAATTATTGTCGAGCCAGTCGCAGGGAATATGAATTGTATCCCTCCTGTAGCAGGTTTTTTAGAAGCATTGCGTGAAGTGTGTGATCAATACGAAAGTGTTTTAATTTTTGATGAAGTGATGACTGGTTTTCGGGTTGATAAGCATTGTGCGCAAGGTTTGTATAATGTAAAACCAGATTTGACGACCTTAGGTAAAATTATTGGTGGTGGAATGCCTGTCGGTGCTTTTGGTGGCGCGCATAAAATTATGTCTGCTTTAGCGCCTGTTGGGCCAGTTTATCAAGCAGGGACTTTATCAGGAAACCCCGTGGCGATGGCGGCAGGTTATAAAACATTAGAGTTATTATCTGCCTCTAAATTTCAAGAAAACTTAGCAGAAAAGACGCAAACTTTAGTGTTGGGCATTCAAGCAAAAGCAATCGAAGCGGGCATTGGTATGTCGGTGAATATTGTGGGCAGTATGTTCGGTTTGTTTTTTACCCAAGAAGACCATATTCACTCCTTTGCACAAGTGATGAACTGTGACCAAGAACTATTTAAACGCTTTTTCCATGGTATGTTACAAGAAGGTATTTATTTAGCGCCTTCTGCCTTTGAAGCCGGTTTTGTTTCTGGTGCGCATACGGATGAAGATATTGCTGCAACGATAGCTGCAGCAGGACGAGTTTTTAATCAGTTGTAATCGCTAGGTTTTTGTAGGGTGGGTAGAGCGTCTTTTTGCGAAACCCACCGTTTTACATAAGGGGGATAGGTTAATATGCAAGAGCAATTTATAACAGATAAAACAGGCCAAAAGGTATCGGTTATTTTACCCATACAGGAATATGAAGATTTATTAGAGGATGTTAAAGGCTTAGCCGCAGTCGTAGGTCGTGTTAGCTTATTGAACGAAGTGAAATAACGTAACGCGACGGGTGCTTTACCACTGCTTGTCGCGTTACGTTATCTGCGCTACGCTTAGATAATCTAACACGACCTACTTTCAGTCATGCGCTACAAACCTCCATTAGTCATTACGTGATCAATGATTTAATGCCGTGTATCAGTTCCTGCTTGCGATAATGAACCAGAAAAAATGCGCTCAATATCGACCTTATCAAAGCGGTATTTTGTACTGCAAAACTCACAATCAGCAATAATTTCATTTTGCTCGCTAATGATTTCATCAACGGCAGGGCGGCCTAAAGAAAGTAGTGTGGTTGCTACTTTTTCATTTGAACAGCGACACTTAAAGGCGACATCATTTTCCTCAAATAAGCGTACAGACTCTTCATTGAATAAACGGTGTAGCATCGTTTCGCAAGGTAATGAAAGTAGCTCGTCTGCCGTGACTGTATTGGCTAAAGCTTCAATACGCGCCCAATTCTCTTCGGCTTCTGTTTTGTTTTCACTGGGTAATTCTTGAATAAACAATCCGGCCACTTGGTGTTCATTGGCGAAAATCCAGAGACGTGTTTTTAATTGTTCGGACTGATTAAAGTAATTTTCTACGGCATCGGATATTTTTTCACCGACTAATGGCACGATACCTTGATAAGGCTCGCCTTGATTTGGCTCGATAGTCAAAACCATGCGCCCTGAACCTAATAGGGAGCTAAAATTATCACCATGGGCATTTTCTTCGCACCTTGCCCAACCGCGAATATTTCTGTTATTGCTGCTTTGCGCAACAAGTGATTTTAAAGGGCCGTCGCCTTGTGCTTGTAAGATAAGGTTGCCATCAAATTTAATCGTCGCTGAGAGTAATGTCACAGCACCTAAAGCCTCCCCTAATTGCTGTGTGACAGCAGTAGAATAGTTGTGGTGTTGTTTTGCGGCTTGCCAGCTATCAGTTAAATTTAACCACTCGCCACGAATCGCGAGATCATCAAATAAAAAACGGCGTAATACATCTTTATCTTGCATAAAATTGGAAAAGTGATGTTTAAAAAGTGGTGCTATCAGAGATTGATTGGAATAATATTCTGTAGGATGGGTAGAACGAAGCAGCCTGCTTTTTAGGTGTGCAGTGAAACCCATCAATGCTATGAAGGAATGATGGGTTTCGCGAAAAGATGCTCTACCCATCCTACATAAATATTTAAAATGGCTTAATTAATCGTGGTTACAGCCTGCGCCATGAATATGGCCGTGTTCCATTTCAGTTTCTGTTGCTGAGCGAATTTCCATTACTTCAACATCAAAAGTTAACTGCTCGCCAGCTAATGGGTGGTTGCCGTCAATAGTTACTTGATCTTCTTCAACTGCAGTTACTGTCACGATAGCAGGGCCATTGCTTGAATCTGCTTGAAATTGCATGCCAACTTCAATGTTATCAATGCCTTCAAACATTTCTTTGCCAACTGTTTGAGTTTGCTCTTCGCTACGGTGACCATAAGCATCTTCAGGCTCAATAGTGACTGTTAGCTTTTCGCCAACGCTAGTCTCGCTTAGTGCTTTTTCAAGCCCTGGAATAATGTTTCCAGCGCCATGTAAATAAGTTAAAGGCTCACCACCAACAGAACTGTCTAGTTTTTCGCCAGCTTTATTTGTTAATGTGTAATGAATAGATACAACAGGATTTTCAGTGTTTTTCATGAGTGTCTCAATAGAGCTAAAGTTTAAGAATCGTCGCTTTGGGCGGCTAATTCAGTTAATTGTTTGAGTAAATTAGTAAAGTTTTCGGCAGAATCCGTTCTTGCGGTCGCATGGGCAATCTTTCTGCCTTTTCTTGCGGCTTTATCATAAAGATGTAAATGCACTTGCGGTAAAGCGAGTAGTTTTTCACTAGCAGGTACGCCACCGATGAAATTTTGCATCGCTGAATAGCCAAGTGAATGTGTGGAGCCTAAAGGCATATCGGTAATCGCACGCAAATGGTTTTCAAACTGGCTAGTTTCAGAACCTTCAATCGTCCAGTGCCCTGAGTTATGTACGCGCGGTGCAAATTCATTAGCCACAATAGAATCACCAACGACGAATAGCTCTAAAGCTAAAGTGCCGACATAATCAAGTGCTTTTAATAAAGTATCAATATAGGCTTCTGCTTTTTTCTGCAGAGGATCGTTACGCGTGTTTTTAGCTAAGCGCAAAATACCTTTATCATGCGTGTTTTCTGATAGAGGATAATAGACAATCTCACCGGATACGCTGCGGCTGGCAATAATAGACACTTCACGTTCAAAAGGAACGAAGCCTTCAATAACACAAGGTGCATTTTTTACCGCTTGCCATGCGTCGCTTAAATCATTTTCATTTCTTATAACGACTTGCCCTTTGCCATCATAACCAAGGCGGCGTGTTTTTAAGATAGCAGGGTAAGCAATTTCAGGCATTGCTTTCTGTAAGTCTTCTAAGCTGGAAACTGCTTTAAAAGGCGCGGTTGCAATACCTAAATCTTGTAAAAAGGTTTTTTCAGTGATTCTATCTTGTCCGACTGATAATGCTTTTGCAGAAGGATAAACGGGCGTTTGTGCATTTAAAGAATCAATAATTTCTACAGGAACATTTTCAAATTCATAAGTAATTATATCGGCTTCTTCGGCTAACTGAGAAAGTAAAGCGGGATCAGTATAATCACCCACTAAATGTTTACCATTATCAGCGGCACAAGCAATGGGAGTTGGGTCTAAAAAGATAAATTTAAGACCTAAAGGTTTACCAGCTAAAGCAAGCATGCGGGCTAATTGTCCCGCACCTAAAATCCCAATAACCATTAAGCAATCTCCCTAGGGTCTGCATTGGCAAGTACATTATCAGTTTGAGACTGGCGAAAAGCATTGAGTGGTGCTTTAAATTCCGTATGTTTGTTAGCGACGATAGCGGCAGCTAATAAAGCGGCGTTAATCGCACCTGCTTTGCCAATGGCTAAAGTGCCGACAGGAATACCTGCAGGCATTTGTGCAATTGATAGTAACGAGTCCATGCCGTTTAAGGCTTTAGACTGAACAGGGACACCTAACACGGGTAGTACTGTTTTTGCTGCTGTCATGCCGGGTAAGTGAGCTGCGCCACCTGCGCCAGCAATAATAACTTCTAAGCCTTTGCCTTCTGCTGTTTCTGCATAACTAAATAGTTTATCGGGGGTGCGATGAGCGGAAACGACATCAACCTCAAAAGGGATGCCTAATTGCTCTAATTTTTCAGCTGCAAAGCTCATTGTGTCCCAGTCAGATGTAGAACCCATGATAATGCCGACTAATGCAGTCATTCTATGCTCCTTACGGATGTCGATATTTACGTCAATTAAAACGGATAAATGCTTTAATTATTTCGTTAAAAAACCCTCTATTTTACCTGTGTTTCAATTATTTACAAACTTATAAAAATAACAGCCGCGTTTTTTGTGCATGAGGTCGTGTTATTTACGCTTATTAAAGTGGGGTAGATACAAATATTCTTAATTGCTTAAATATAAATAGTTACTAAAGTAATAGGGAAAATTTGTTTTTCTTTTTTTAGAGGGATAAACTGAAAATGGTGACCCAATAGAAATTTGGGGAGTCATGCGAGATATTCGTGAGCGACGTAAAGCAGAAGAGAAGATACGTTTAGCAGCCAAAGTTTTTGAGTCTTCAAAAGATGCCATTAT
>JAQRMR010000119.1:11512-50512 GCA_028599115.1 Methyloprofundus sp. | reverse complement strand
CGAGCTTTAAAGATCCACTCTTAGCTGACTCAATAATGCGAGTAGCGAATTAGGCCGTTTACGGTCAGCAATCAGAGGACAGCAAAAAATAAGGCTATGTCATCGGTAAGTGTGGAAAAATCAGCCAATAAGTAGCTATGCAAAATTATTCTAAATTTTTGTAGGATGGGTAGAATGAAGTACCCGCTTTTTGGTACGTAATGAAACCCATCAATCTCACGCAGAATGATGGGTTTCACAAAAAGACGCTCTACCCATCCTACATTAAACAAAATGTTAAGATAATTCTGAACGACTACTTAACTCAGGTATTAGCGCTTTCTACTAACTGCTTACCTCGTTTTGTTAAGAAATATTTCTGTAAAGAACTCTTTGGTTTATCGGGAAGTGTCATTTCAATTAAGCCATCAGTTAAAGCGGGGAGCAAATAGCGTTCTCTAAATGATTTTCGGTCTTTTAATTTAAGAACGGTTTGTAATTGCTCGCGGCTCATTTCTCCTTTTATGGCATTTAATAGCTTAAATACTTGGGGGGTAACTTGAGGGTTGTCTTGGGGGGTGTCTGATTTGCAAGCCTGTAAAATAACCGTCAACATAAACTCAATAAAAGGGGCTGAATCTGATTTTAGAGTACTTTCATTAAGAGCCTGATAATAAGCTTCTTGCTGGGCATAAACCATACTTTCTACTGGAATATGGATAAAAAGGGGATTCCATTGGCTTAAAATAAGCGTTTGCCATAATCGTCCCATGCGTCCGTTACCATCAATAAAGGGATGGATAAATTCAAACTCATAATGAAACACACAACTTTTAATCAAAGCATGGTCAGGCGTTGTTTCTAACCAGTTTAATAAATCACCCATTAAGATAATAACCCGATTAGCAGGGGGGGCCATGTGTATAACCTGCTCCCCTTGCATAACCCCCACGCCTTTATGACGATAGACTCCAGCCTCGTCAATTAAACCCTGCATTAACGATAAGTGAGCATTTAATAAGTGTTGCTCATTACTCGCTTGCCATTGATTTAATTTCTCATACGTTGATAGAGCATTACGCGCCTCTTGTATTTCGCGTGGCGGTGCAATAACAGGTTTACCCTCTAAAATGGCAGTTATTTGTTGTTCTGTTAAAGTATTGCCCTCAATCGCTAATGAACCTTGAATAGTACGAATACGATTGATTCGGCGTAAGCGTAAATTTGATGATTGTTCCAATAAAATAGACAAGCGCCCCAAATTTTCACTAATTTCAGCGATTAAATGCAAAATCTTAGGGGTAATTGTATAAGGTGGTTGATAGCTCATAAAAGATTACACGCCCTTAAAATATTGAAAACTTCATAACAAAACAAAAGTCTTTGCCTATTTCTAGGATAAAATCTTTGAGTGAGTGTAATAAAGCATGTTGTAAATCAAGTTCACTGTGTTGTTGTGGTAAGCCTAAAAACTCCAGTGCGTAGCCTACTCTAAAGATCTTTTTTGGAAAGTCGTAGGTAAAATTCGCGCTCTTCGTCTGTTTTTGCAGCAGCAATGATGAGCAGGTTATTTGTCCATGATATTTGTGTCACCAGTGGTGACAGTTTTGCCTTGTCTTTATAGGTCTCGTAAAATTGCTTCATGCGCCAGAGATTACGTGCGGTGTAGCCTTGTAGATTAGGTTCGTGGTTTTTAATAAAGACAGCTAAGTCTTCAACGCTTTTACCCCATGCTTTGCTGGCAACTTGTTTAGAGATGTATTCTCCAATGTTCCAGTACAGTTCAACTAAAGTGGTATTTATTTGTTGATAAGCTTTATGTTTAGCTTGTTGAATTTGGGTTAAAACTTGGTCAAATTGTGCGTTAATTAGCTTTTGCATTATTCCTGAATTCGTATAATAAGTGCATAAGCTCTGAAAGTAACGGATAGCAATACACTAGTTGAATTAAGAAGCCGTTTTGTTTGGTAGTACAAATTCAACAATTGAATGTAATTGCACAGCATTAAACAGATAATCCGCCAAATTACCGCCACAAACAATAGTTTATTTTATTTATCTATATATAAAACAATAAGTTAGATGGTGGAGACGGGGGGAATCGAACCCCCGTCCGCAAGCACTCCGCCTTTGGATCTACATGTTTATTCCGCGCTTTTGATTTAACCCTAAGCTACCCGTCGGACCAAGATACTTAAAGCGATTTCGATTGGGTTTAGCGTGGCAGGGCTCCGAACTAAGCTCTTAACGCGATCTTATGTAAAGTGACTCCTGAATGTTCCGAGGAACTCTATCCGCATAAGCACAGATAGTCAGGAGAATGGTGCTGGGTTTAAGCAGCTAAAGCCATTGAGTAGTTTTCGTCATTTGCGAATACTTAAAGTTCAGTAGATTTTACGAGGTGTACTGTCCTCGACATGCACCTAAGGTTTTGCTACCCACGTCGAAACCTGGTCGTCCCCTTTGGAAGGGCTATTATAGATGAATGTTAGGCTGGTTGACTATAAAAATAAAACTTTTTTACTAAACAGTGGACTATAATATTTTGTAAATATGTAATACTATATTTTATCTTCTTGGATTAATTAAATGCATGGATATTATGAAAAACAAGATAACACCGAATAATAATGAACGCGTCATGACTGCGGATGAATTTATTGTTTCTAAAACGGATGCAAAAGGCAAGTTAACTTACTGTAATCGAATATTTATTGATTATTCTGGTTATACGGAGTTTGAGTTATTGGGGCAGCAGCATAATATTGTAAGGCATCCGGATATGCCGCGAGCGGTATTTCATTTATTGTGGTCAACTTTAAAATCAGGTAATGAGTTTTTTGGTTATGTGAAGAATATGACAAAAGATGGCTCTTATTATTGGGTGCTTGCTAATGTGACGCCAAGTTTTTCTAACTCAGGAACTGATGTAAAAGATATTAGTGGTTTCTTTTCAGTTAGACGTAAACCGGAAGCTGAAAAATTAAGAGTTATTGATGCTTTATATAATGAAATGCTTATAGCTGAGAAAGCAGCAGGAACAAGCGGTGCGATTGCTGCGGGTACAAAAATATTAATGGATGCCGTTAACAAAACAGGAAAAGACTATCGTGAATTCATTCTTTCTATTTAATGGTAAAAATAGCATTTTATTGCTAGTCACTATTCAATGTTTTTTAACGATTGAATCATTTTTTTTAGTTGGTGTTGAGCTAACTCATATTATTCCCAATCTTCTTGCATTTCTTGTGCTTTATTTGTTTTTTAAGCAGTCCGATAGAGAGCAGCATATTATAAAATCCATGTTTAAAATGGCCAGTGGTATATCTAATGGGGAATTAGAGTACCGCATTACGAAGATCGATCCAAAGGCTGAGCTAGGGTCTATTGCTTGGAACTTTAATGACGCTTTGGACCAAATAGAAGCGTATATGCGTGAAGTGAATACTTGTTTTCAGTCGGCAGAAAATTATGATTTTTATCGTAAATCTCAAGTGGGAGGTATTAATGGAGATTTTTCTGCAGGATTAAAAAAAATCGATACTTCTTTGGCGATGATGGAGGAAAATCATTTTAATTCAGTCCGGGATGAGTTGTTTTCTCAATTAGGGCAGATGAAAACAGAAAATTTGTTAAATAGCCTGCACCGTACTCAGGATGATTTAACGCGTATTGCTAATGAAATGGAAGTTGTTGAAAATATTACTAAAAATTCATCTGAGATTTCATCAGCAAGTCAGTCTTCTTTAGGGGCGGTTATTAATCAGTTAACGCAGATTATTACTAAGATTAGTTCAATGAAAGAGTCATCAATAGAATTAAATGAAAGCAGTAAAGAAATTACTGAAGTAACTTCACTAATTACTAAAATTGCTGATCAAACAAATTTGCTTGCTTTAAATGCAGCTATTGAGGCGGCACGTGCTGGTGAGCATGGGCGTGGCTTTGCTGTTGTTGCGGATGAGGTGCGTACCTTAGCTGAAAATACTAAATCAGCGACCGCGAAAATCAATACGACGATTGAAAAATTTACCAAGGCAACAAAGATTATTGTTGAAGATACTGAAGATATGGCGAGTATGACGGATGATTCTAAAGTAGCTATTAGTGAGTTTGAACAAAGTATATCTAAGGTGGCAGAGATTTCTTTAGAGACCTATACGAAGGTCAATATTACACAAATGATTAGTGAGATTTCATTGACTAAAGTGCAGCAAATGATTTTCTTACAGCAGGGGTATAGGGCGGTAGAGCTTGGGGTGGATTCAGATTCAGCTCGTGCTGTACAGGTGGATCATAAACACTGTGAAGTTGGAAAATGGTTGCATGTAGGTAATGGGGCTGAGCATTATGGCCACTTACCCGCGTACTCGGACATTGAGTACCCACATGAAGTTGTGCATAAATGTATGGGTCTTGCTATGCATTATTTAGCTCAGCCTTGGGAAAGAGATAGGGATGTGCAAGCGCAAATTGTTGATAATTTTAAAGCGGTAGAACTTAATAGTTCCTTAATGAATGAAAAGTTTGATTTGCTTTTAGGGCAGAAACAACAATTTGAAGGTGCAGTTTCTGAAGGCGACGGTGAAGTTGATTTATTTTAAGGCTGAGTGAATAAGCTGAATTTAGTTGAGTAAACCCAGCTTATGAATGATATTAATTATTTAAAGGCACTCTTCATCACGTAAACTTATAACTGGCCAGTTTTCTTTTATTGCATGTTGGTTTAATAAGTCATCAGGATTAACGGCAACAGGGTGAGTGACTAATTTAAGTAAAGGCAGGTCATTATGAGAATCACTATAAAAATAGCTGTTATCCAATGAAAGCCCCGTTTTTTGTAGCCATTGCTCTAAGCGAGTGACTTTGCCTTCTTGAAAGCAGGGTGTACCTTCTACATTCCCGGTAAATTGTCCATTAATTAATTCAGGTGTTGTCGCTAATAAATTAGGGATGCCATAAGATTTGACAATAGGAGAGGTAACAAATGAGTTAGTCGCGGTAATGACTAATAGTGTATCTCCTTGATCATAATGTTTTTTCACTAAAGCTTGAGCGGGCTTTAATAAAATAGGCTGAATAACACTAATCATGAATTGTGCGCGCCAGTTTTGTAAATCTTCTAGGCTGTTATCGGCTAAGGGTTTTAAAGAAAACTTTAAAAACTCATAAATGTCTAATTTTCCTTCTTTGTATTCTTGATAAAAGCGCTCATTTTCTTGTTCATAATATTCGCTATCAACAATGCCTTGGTCAACTAAAAATTGCCCCCAAAGGTAATCGCTATCGTCGGCCAGTAGAGTGTTGTCTAAATCAAAAATCGCTAAACTCATTATTGCTTATTCCGTGGAAAGTTTTCATAAAAGGGGGATAGCATCACTTTGGGATTTATGGAACAATGGTGTTAATTAAGTAACGCTAGTGAATAAAAGCTTATAAGTCTTTTATTCCTTGTTCGGTAACTACAAATTTTATCATACGAGTGTTGTAGTGCGAGCAGTAAAAAAATAGGTTTTAAAATGATTGACTCAAAAGGATACCGAGCAAATGTCGGCATCATCCTTTGTAATGCGCATGGTCATGTGTTTTGGGCTAAGCGTACACGGGTAAATTCCTGGCAATTTCCTCAAGGTGGTATAGAATCGCACGAGAGCCCTGAGCAAGCAATGTATAGGGAGTTATATGAGGAAACGGGTTTAGAAAGGCAGCATATTGAGGTGATAGGGCGTACGCGTTATTGGCTTAAGTATAAATTGCCAGATAAATATATTCGTCGTAATTCTCACCCATTGTGTGTGGGGCAGAAGCAAATATGGTACCTACTAAAATTAGTTGGCGAAGAAAAAAATGTCATTCTAGATAAGCATAGTAAACCAGAATTTGATGACTGGCAGTGGGTGGAATTTTGGGAACCTTTAAAATCAGTGGTCTATTTTAAGCGTAAAGTTTACCGTAAAGCGATGATGGAATTAGGCTCATTACTCATGTTAGAGGTGAATGATGTAGATTCAGCGAGTTACCTGTCTAATGATAATATGAGTGAACATCAGTGATGAAATCATTTTTGTTTGTTTTAAATTCTGCCGCTTACAGTGGTAGTTACACTCAAGAATCTTTGGATGTCATTTTAATTGCGGCTGCATTTGAGCAAGAAGTCAGCTTATTATTGCTAGGAGATGCCATTTTTCATTTAAAGGCGGCTCAAAATACCCAAGGAAAAAATTGTAAAAATATCGGATTAATTTATCGATCCTTATCTTTATATGATGTGGAAAATATTTATATAGAGCAAGATGCATTAGTTCAGCAAGGTCTACAGCAAGATGATTTACTCTTACCAACTAAAGTACTTAATAAGTTAGACATTTCTACATTAATGAAAAATTTTGATTTTGTTTTAAATGCCTGATATTGATCTAAAGCAAATCATGGTTTATTACTTATCCGGCAGTCTCTTACATCTGCTAAAATACCCCTTTTATAGAGCATAGATTTTATCGCTTTTACTTTTGCCCACACAATTAAAGACACAATGGATTTAAAACATATACGAAATTTCTCAATTATTGCACATATTGATCATGGGAAGTCTACTTTAGCTGATCGCTTTATTCAGTTGTGTGGTGGTTTATCTGATAGAGAAATGGAAGCGCAAGTTCTTGATTCAATGGATATTGAGCGAGAGCGAGGTATTACCATTAAAGCGCAAAGTGTAACGCTCGATTTCAAGGCGAAAGATGGTGAAACTTATCAGCTTAACTTTATTGATACTCCAGGGCATGTTGACTTTTCTTATGAGGTTTCTCGCTCTTTAGCTGCGTGTGAAGGGGCTTTGTTAGTTGTTGATGCAGCGCAAGGAGTTGAAGCACAAAGTGTTGCCAATTGCTATACAGCAATCGAGCAAGGCTTAGAAGTGATGCCGATATTGAATAAAATTGATTTACCGACGGCTGACCCTGAAAAAGTCATTTCTGAAATTGAAGATATTATTGGCATACCAGCGGAAGATGCGCTTAAAATTAGCGCAAAGACAGGTTTAGGTATTCAAGAGGTGCTTGAGGAATTGGTTGAGCTAATTCCACCGCCATCGGGCGATGAAGATGCACCATTACAAGCACTTATTATTGATTCTTGGTTTGATAATTATTTAGGTGTTGTCTCCCTAGTTAAAATTGTTAGTGGGTCTTTGCGTAAAAAACAACGTATTACCATTATGTCGACAGGAAATAGCTTTGTTGCAGAGCGGGTAGGCGTGTTTACGCCTAAATTGCAAGATGAAGCGATTTTACAGACTGGGCAGGTTGGCTTTGTTGTTGCATCAATTAAAGATATTTTCGGTGCGCCAGTTGGAGATACAATCACTTTAACAGATAATAAATGTGAGCAAGCCCTAGAGGGTTTTCAAAAGTCTCAACCGCGTGTTTTTGCAGGGTTATATTCTGTTAGTGCTGATGATTACGAGGACTTACGTGAGTCTTTAAATAAATTACGCCTCAATGATGCTTCATTACAGTTTGAGCCAGAAAGTTCTGAAGCCTTAGGTTTTGGTTTTCGCTGTGGATTTCTTGGCATGTTACATATGGAAATCATACAAGAGCGCTTAGAACGTGAGTATGATATTGACTTAATTGTTACCGCGCCGACGGTAGTTTATGAAGTTGAAACGCATAATGGTGATGTTTTAAAAGTTGATAACCCAGCGAATTTACCGGATGTTGGTTCGGTACTGATGATTCGTGAACCGATTATTCAAGCAAATATTTTAGTACCACAAGATTATTTAGGGCCAGTTATTAGCTTATGTATCGAAAAACGCGGTATTCAAGTGGATATGCAGTATATGGGTTCTCAGGTATCACTTAAATATGATCTACCGTTAAGTGAGGTCGTTTTAGACTTTTTTGATCGTTTAAAATCAGTCAGTCGTGGTTTTGCTTCTTTTGAATATGAGTTTAAGCGCTTTGAAGAAGCACCATTAATTAAATTAGATGTTCTGATTAATGGTGAAGCTGTTGATGCTTTATCGGTTATTGTGCATCGTGATGCCAGCCAGACACGTGGTCGTGAGTTAGTAGAAGCAATGAAGGATTTGATTCCAAGGCAGATGTACGATGTGGCTATTCAAGCTGCTATTGGTGCAAAAGTGATTGCACGTTCTACGGTAAAAGCATTGCGTAAAAATGTAACTGCTAAATGTTATGGCGGGGATATTTCGCGTAAAAAGAAATTATTAGCTAAACAAAAGGCCGGTAAAAAGCGTATGAAGCAAGTGGGTAGTGTAGAAATTCCACAAGAAGCATTTTTAGCCGTTTTACAAGCGAAAAAAGACTAATTAAGGGTATTACAATGGATTATGATTTTTCTTTCTTTTTATTTGTAGCGACTATTGTGACTGGTGTTGTATGGGGTGCGTATAGCTATTATCTTAAGAGAATAGAGCAAGAGTATGATTTAGATAATGAACCTTTGCTGGTTGAATATGCGCGTTCATTTTTCCCTGTTGTATTGGTCGTCTTTATTTTGCGATCATTTATTGCTGAACCTTTCAGAATTCCTTCAGGTTCAATGATGCCTACCTTATTAATTGGTGATTTTATTTTAGTCAATAAATTTACCTACGGTATTCGCCTTCCTGTGATTAATAAAAAGATTATTGATATTAGCTCACCTGAAAGAGGCGATGCTGTTGTTTTTCGCTACCCAAAAAATCCTGAAGTTGATTATATAAAACGTGTTATTGGTTTACCTGGGGATCAAATTTCTTATGTGAATAAGAAGCTAAGCATTAATGGCCAGCCTATGCAGCAAACCCCACTAGGTGAGTATATTGGTTTAGGTCAAGGCGTATCTATGACAGGTGCAGAAATTTTAAGTGAAAATTTACAAACGGTAGATCATGATATTTTAATCAATCATCGTGCTGCTAATTTGCAAGGGACGTTTATTGTGCCTAAAGGACATTACTTTGTAATGGGTGATAACCGTGATAACAGTAATGATAGCCGTTACTGGGGGACGGTACCTGAAGAGAATTTATTAGGGAAAGCTTTTTTTATATGGATGAGTTGGGATTGGCAACATAAGGGCATTGGCTTTGATAGAATCGGGACAGTGATTCAATAATATATTAATTAATAAGAAAGGTCGCACTATGAAAAAAATACATAAACTTCAAAAAGGCATGACATTAATTTCCTTTATTCTTGTTATGGGGATTATTGCATTTTTTACCTTGATTACCTTAAAGGTGGGGCCAATTTATATGAACCACAGTAAAGTTGTTCATGCCTTAGAAACACTAAAAAATAGACCAGATATTGAAGAAGCGAGTAAACATGAAGTTTGGATTTCATTAAGTAAGCAATTTAATATGAATTATATTGAGAATGTGACTAAAAAAGATGTAAAAATTACGTCTCGTCCGGGTTACTTAAAAGTACAAATTGTTTACTTTGTGAAGAAGCCTTTTATCGATACCCTGAGCATTTGGGTGGATTTTGATAATATGATAGAAGTAGGTACTGAGTGATTAAATCACCTGATATTCTGTGTAAAAAACTAGGCTTAAGCTTTAACGACCCGCAGTGGTTTGTTTTAGCATTAACACACCGAAGCATTGGCGCTAAAAATAATGAACGCTTAGAGTTTTTAGGTGATTCTATTTTAGGTTTTGTGATTGCAGAAGCCTTATTTAATCAATTTCCAAAAGCAAGTGAAGGTGAGTTAAGTCGGCTTAGAGCTAGCTTAGTGAACCAAGATTCTTTAGCTGACCTAGCGCGCAAACATAACTTTGGTGATTTCCTTATTTTAGGTTCGGGTGAGTTAAAGAGTGGTGGCTATCGCCGTGCATCTATTTTATCCGATGCTTTAGAGGCGATTATGGGTGCTATCATCAAAGACCAAGGGAATGCAGCTGCTAAAATATGGATATTAGAGTTATTTGCTGAACGTTTAGCGGGATTGAGTTTGGATAACTGGCAAAAAGACCCCAAAACTCGTTTGCAAGAATATATGCAAGCCAAGCAATGTGATGTCCCTGTTTACACTCTAATTAGTGAGTCTGGTTTACCACATGAAAAAACATTCCAAGTTGATTGCGCTATCGAGTTATGCGATAAAAAAGTGTTAGGAACGGGGATCTCAAGAAAAAAAGCAGAGCAGCAAGCCGCTGAATTAATGCTAGAAAAAATAGCGAAGGACTCAAAATGAATTGTGGATATGTTGCCTTTATCGGCCAGCCGAACGTTGGTAAATCAACCCTAATGAACCACTTATTAGGCCAAAAGATTAGTATTACCTCACGCAAACCACAAACTACACGCCATCAAATCTTAGGTATTAAAACTAGCGACAAAGGCCAAGCGATATTTATGGATACCCCAGGTATGCATGAAAGCAGTAAAAAAGCCTTCAATCGTTATTTAAATAGAACAGCTGATACGACTTTATTGGGCGTAGATTTAGTAGTCTGGTTAATCGATACTTTAGCGTGGCAGGATTATGATGAGGTTATTTTCGAGAAATTAAAAAAAGCTAAATTACCGGTTATTTTAGCTGTTAATAAAATTGACCGAGTTAAAAATAAAGAAGATATTTTTGCTTTTTTTAAGGATGCACAGGAGCGTTTTCCCTTTAAAGAAATTGTGCCTATTTCTGCCTTAAAGCAAACCAATGTAGAAGTGCTTGATGGCCTAATGATGGATTTATTGCCTGAAGGTCACCCCATTTATCCTGAAGACCAAATTACCGATAGACCTGAGCGGTTTTTAGCTTCTGAAATTATTCGCGAAAAATTAACGCGTCGGTTAGGGGATGAGCTTCCTTATGCCTTAACTGTTGAAATTGAGCGCTATGAAGAGTTGCCACATATTACTAAAATTTATGGCTTAATTTGGGTCGAGCGCGAAACGCAAAAAAATATCGTCATTGGTAAACAGGGTGAGTTACTAAAAAGTATCGGTATAGAAGCGCGTAAAGATATAGAGAACCTTATTGGGTCCAAAGTTTATTTACAGCTTTGGGTGAAAGTAAAATCAGGTTGGTCAGATAATGAACGTGCCTTACAAAGCTTAGGATTTAAAGATTAGCTTACAGCTTGGGTTTTTAATACATCAGCAAAACTTTAAAGAAAGCAGTGTTATTGTTGATGTATTTACCCAAAGCACAGGGCGGGTATCTATTATTGCTAAAGGTGTTAGGCAACAAAAATCACCTTATTTAGGTTTGTTGCGTCCTTTTTTGCCATTGAATATTAGTTACTTTGGTTCTCAGTCTTTAAAAACATTACAGCATGTAGAGCCGGGAAATATAGAATATAGTTTCCCAGAGCTTAATATGTATTGTGCTTATTATATCAATGAATTGATTCGCCATTTTTTACCCGAAGGTGAGCCATATCCTGATATATTTATTGCGTATATCAAGTGTTTAACAGCCTTACAAAATAACACAGCAGTAGAGTCTGCTTTACGTTGTTTTGAAATTCAATTAATTGACGCTTTAGGCTATGCTTTACAGTTAGAATTTGATGCAAGCACTGGTGAGGAAATTCAAGCTGAATTACGTTATCATTTTGATATAGAGCAAGGCGCTAGCGTGAATAGTAAAGGTACAATTGAAGGTAGTACGTTAATCGCAATGCAGCAGGAAAATTACACGACTTCAACTCAATTACAGCAGGCAAAACAGCTAATGCGCTCGGTAATTGATTTTTATTTACAAGGCAAAATACTGAAATCACGCAGTTTAATGTCACAACTTATCCAACAAAAAACATGCAAAACTCATTGATTTTATTAGGCGTTAATATTGATCATATCGCAACCTTAAGACAAGCGCGAGGTACACAATATCCAGAACCATTGCAGGCGGCCTTTATTGCAGAGCAAGCAGGTGCTGATGGCATTACCGCGCATTTACGCGAAGATAGACGACATATGCAAGACCGAGATATGTTTTTATTAAAGGAAATGATTCATACGCGCTTAAATTTTGAAATGGCAGTAACAGATGAAATGCTGACTATTGCAACACAGGTTAAGCCTTATGCCTGTTGCTTGGTTCCTGAGAAGAGAGAGGAGTTAACCACGGAAGGTGGCTTAGATGTTGCTGCAAGCCCTGAAAAAATGCAGCGAGCATGCTCTAAATTAGCCGAGTCTGATATTGAAGTATCTTTGTTTATTGATCCCGAAGAGTTGCAAATTGATGCAGCCGTAAAAGCGGGTGCGCCTGTTATTGAGCTACATACCGGTCGTTATGCCGATGCAAAAACAAAATCAGAGCAACTGATTGAACTAAAACGTATTGCCGAAGCTGCTAATTATGCGCATAGTGCAGGCTTACAAGTTAATGCCGGGCATGGTTTAAACCTATTTAATGTAGAAGCGATTTGCAAGGTACCTGAAATAGTTGAGTTAAATATAGGGCATGCATTAATTGCACAAGCGGTTTTTAGTGGTTTGGATAAAGCGGTACGAGATATGAAGCGGATAATGAGAGACGCTAGGTAGATGTCGTCGAGCGTTGAAAATTATTAAACACTATTTAAATAACCTTGCTTATCTGAATCTGGAATGCGGTATATCGTCTTCTTGATAGTAAGCTTATGCTATAATTATAGGTTGCTAAGTAGTCATTTGGTGTGAATTAACATTTTGTAGGATGGTTAAAATGAAGTGCCTGTTTTTAGATGCGTAATGAAACCCACCAACCCCACGCAGAAAGATGGGTTTCGCAAAAAGACGCTCTACCATCCTACACGAAACTTAACGAAAAATGTTAGAAGTGTATGCACACCTAGTTTGGAAGCCAGTTTTAAAGTTAGAAACAGTGACCAGAACGGTTTTGAAAAATTAATTTAATTATTTGCAGGTAATGCAGATTATTAGTCATCTTTATAGGCAAGGAACGAATGTCAGAGTTTGCTAAAGAAATTACAGTAGTTAATATCGAAGATGAGATGGAGCAGTCCTATCTCGATTATGCAATGAGTGTTATTGTCGGCCGTGCGCTTCCTGATGTTAGAGATGGACTCAAACCTGTTCATCGACGTGTTTTATATGCGATGAATGTTTTAGGGAATGATTGGAATAAAGCCTATAAAAAATCAGCTCGTGTGGTCGGAGATGTTATTGGTAAATATCACCCTCATGGTGATACAGCCGTTTACGATACGATTGTAAGAATGGCTCAGCCATTTTCATTGCGTTATATGCTGGTTGATGGACAAGGAAACTTTGGTTCAGTCGATGGAGATTCGCCTGCGGCGATGCGTTATACCGAAGTACGTATGGCTAAAATTGCCCATGAAATGCTCGCTGATTTAGACAAAGAAACGGTTGATTTCGCATCGAACTATGATGATTCTGAATCAGAGCCAACGGTTCTGCCAGCACGAGTTCCTGCGTTATTAGTGAACGGTTCTTCAGGGATTGCGGTAGGAATGGCAACAAATATTCCACCGCATAACTTAGGTGAGGTCATTACGGCTTGTTTGGCGATGATTGATACGCCAGATATTCAAATTAGAGACCTCATGGAGTACCTGCCTGGTCCTGATTTCCCTACAGCGGGAATTATTAATGGTATCGGGGGTATCTATGATGCCTATATGACGGGGCGCGGTAAAGTTTATATTCGTGCACGCAGCCATGTTGAAGATTACAGCCAAGGCTCGCGTCAAGCGATTATCGTTACCGAACTGCCTTACCAAGTTAATAAAGCTCGCTTGTTAGAAAAAATTGCCGAGCTGATTAAGCTTGGGAAAGTTGAAGGTATCTCTGGCTTAAGAGATGAATCTGATAAAGATGGTATGCGCATGGTGATTGAGTTACGCCGTGGTGAAATGCCTGAGGTCATCTTAAATAATTTATATAAACAAACACAGCTACGTACTGTTTTTGGCATCAATATGGTGGCTATTTCTGATGGCCGACCACAATGTATGAATTTAAAAGAAATTCTGCATGCGTTTATTAACCATCGTCGTGAGGTGGTGACACGACGTACGATTTATTTATTAAGAAAAGCCCGTGAGCGAGCGCATGTGTTGGAAGGTTTAGCAGTCGCTATGTCCAATATTGATGAAATGATTGCGCTCATTAAATCGGCAGCCAATCCTGCTGAAGCAAAGCGTGGCTTATTAGAAAAAACTTGGAATGCTGGCTTAGTTGAATCACTTTTAGAGCGCGCTGATGCAGACCGGTCTCGTCCTGATGGATTGGCTTTAGAGTTTGGTATTCACGGTTCTGAATATCGTTTATCTGAGGCGCAAGCAGGTGCTATTTTAGATTTACGTTTACATCGTTTAACAGGTTTAGAGCAAGATAAGATTGTTAATGAGTACAAGCAATTGCTCGAATTAATTGATGGTTATTTAGCGATACTTAATAGCGCTATTCGTTTAATGGAAGTTATTCGTGAAGAGTTAGAAGCCATCAGAGAAGAATATAATGATGAGCGTCGTACTGAATTACTAGTTGATTCTTTAAGTCTATCTGAGGCTGATTTCATTACTGAAGAAGATGTAGTGGTTACCATGTCGCATGAAGGATATGTTAAATCACAGCGATTAGAAGAGTACCAAGCACAACGACGTGGTGGGCGAGGAAAATCTGCAACGGCAACTAAAGAAGAAGATTTTGTTGAAAAATTAATCGTAGCGAATACGCATGATACGGTTTTATGTTTTTCTTCTGCGGGTAAAGTGTATTGGTTAAAAGTTTATCAACTCCCTATTGCGAGTCGTGCTTCACGTGGCAAACCTTTTGTTAATTTACTGCCACTAGAAAAAGGTGAGCAAATTAGCGCAATGTTGACGGTTCGTGAATACAGCGAAGCGCAATATATTTTCATGGCGACTGCCGCTGGAACAGTTAAAAAAACACCATTAAAAGAATTTGAGCGTCAACGTAGCAACGGAAAAATTGCCATTGATTTACGTGAAGGTGATGAGTTAGTCGGCGTTGCGGTAACGGATGGTGAACGAGATATTTTATTATTTAGCAATAGCGGTAAAGTGGTTTGCTTTAATGAATCTGATGTCCGTTCTATGGGGCGTACAGCAACAGGTGTTCGTGGAATGCGCATCAGCGAAGAGCAAAGAATTATCTCTTTGATTATTTCATCTGAAGGCTCCGTGCTAAATGTAACAGAAAATGGTTACGGTAAACGTACTAAACTAGCTGAATTCACTCGTCACAAACGAGGTGGACAGGGCATGATTGCTATGCAAACTTCAGATAGAAATGGTGCGCTAGTCGGTGCAGTATTGGTTGAAGATCATGATGAAATCATGTTAATTACTAGTGGCGGCGTTTTGGTGCGTACTCGGGTTGATGAAATTTCAGTGATTGGACGAAATACTCAGGGCGTGAAAGTGATTCGTTTAGACTCCAAAGAAAAAGTGGTGGGTGTGGATAAGATTGATGGGCTAGTAGATGAGGACGATGCTGATAATGAATTGTCTGAGCTTGCTACTGAGGCAGTTGATGGTGAAGTGACTGAAATAGAAAATAACAACACAAGTGAGGGCGAATAATGTCATCGACTTATAATTTTAGTGCGGGGCCTTCTGTTTTACCTGCAGAAGTTTTAAAGCAAGCACAAGCAGAAATGTTGAACTGGCAAAACTCTGGCATGTCAGTGATGGAAATGAGCCATCGCGGTGCTGAGTTTATGTCGATTGCGGAAAATCTGCATCAAGATTTACGTACTTTAATGAATATTCCCGCTAACTATAAAATTTTGTTTTTACAGGGCGGTGCAACGGCGCAATTTTCCTTTATTCCCGCTAATATTTTAGCGGGTAAAACTAAGGCTTGTTATATCAACACAGGCGCTTGGTCAGAAAAAGCGATTAAAAGCGCTAAGCCTTACTGTGATGTTATTGTTTCGGCAAGCTCTGAGAGTAATAAGCATACCGCTATTCCAGATCGTTCAAATTGGCAGCTCGATGAGCAAGCTGCTTATTTGCACTACACGCCAAATGAAACCATTCATGGTGTGGAATTTGCAGATATTCCTGACTCAGGTGGTTTACCTTTGGTTGCGGACATGTCGTCTAACATTCTGTCTAAAGAAATTGATGTTAGTCAATTTGGGCTGATTTATGCGGGTGCGCAAAAAAATATGGGGCCTGCAGGTGTTACTGTTGTGATTGTAAGAGATGATTTGTTAGGCCATGCGCAAGCAGGTTTACCAGATATTTTTAATTATGAAAAACAAGCGGCTCAGGAGTCTATGCTTAATACACCGGCAACCTACAATTGGTATTTAGTTGGTTTGGTTTATCAATGGTTAAAAGCCCAAGGTGGAATCGCGGCGATTGAAAAGATTAACCAACGCAAATCTACTGCTCTATATAGTGCAATTGATCAATCTAGCTTATATAGTAATCCCGTTGCTAAACAAGATAGATCTCGAATGAATGTGCCGTTTATTTTAGCCAATACTGACTTAGATGCTGTGTTTCTTAAACAAGCTAAAGCGGAAGGTTTTCTTGCGTTAAAAGGGCATCGTTCAGTCGGTGGTATGCGAGCAAGTATTTATAATGCGATGCCTGAGTCTGGAGTTAATGCCTTGATTCAATTTATGGCTGAATTTGAACGAACTCATTAAACTAAAATTAATGCTATGACTGACGTAATTCCTTTAAGTGAACTAAGAAATCAAATTGATGAGATTGATCAAGCAATATTGCAGCTTATTAATAAGCGTGCAAAATTGGCTGAAGAGGTTGCTAGAACAAAATTAGCATCTGGTGATGATGCGAGTTTTTATCGCCCTGATAGAGAGGCGCTTGTTTTACGCCGGATACAAGATCTTAATCCAGGGCCGTTAAGTGATGCAACAGCCGCTTATTTCTTTAGAGAAATTATGTCCGCTTGTTTAGCGCTAGAAAAGCCAATGCAAGTTGCTTTTTTAGGGCCAGCAGGGACTTTTACTCAGCAAGCGGCATTTAAGCATTTTGGTCATGCGGTCAATACGGAAGCTGTCACAACCATTGAAGGTATTTTTAAAGCCGTTGAGACAGGTCATTGCGATTTTGGTGTTGTGCCGATTGAAAATTCGACTGAAGGTGTTGTTACCCACACTTTAGATAGTTTTCATGCTTCGCCATTAAAAATTTGTGGTGAAGTTGAAATTAGAATTCATCATAACTTAATGTCTAATGCTTTAGATTTAAGTGAGATCACGGAAATATTTTCACATAAACAATCTTTAGCGCAGTGTCGTAAGTGGCTAGAACAAAATCTACCGAATGTGCAGTGTACTGAAGTCAATAGTAATGCTGAAGCGGCTCGGTTAGCATCGGCAACACCCGGTGCCGCAGCCATTGCAGGTGAGGTGGCCGCTGAAATATATAATGTGACGATCTTAGAAAAATGTATTGAAGATGAGTTGAATAATACCACTCGATTTGTTGTTATTGGGCGCTTGGAAACGAGTGCAACAAAGAAAGATAAAACATCATTATTAATTTCACTTAAAAATGATGCGGGCGCACTACATGAAATCCTGCAGCCATTTGCAAAATATAGTATTGATATGACGCGTATTGAATCTAGACCTTCGCGGGAAGGTTTATGGGAATACCGGTTTTTTATTGATATAGAAGGTCATTGTTCTGATGATAAACCTAAGCAAGCAATAGATGAGTTAGCGTCGAAAGTGACGCAGCTAAAAATACTAGGCTCTTACCCTAAAGCAGTTTTATAACACCCTTTAAGGAAGCTCTGACCAAGGCCGATTAGTTTTAGTGAGCTAAATTATAATCAACTTAATCAGAGATACCTTTAAATTGAGACGCTGTTTTTCTTAAGTTTTTTAAACAGTATAACTGTCATTTTTTAATTTTCTAAAAATTTACTATGCAACAAAGCATTGAGCAACTCGCTAACTTAGGCGTACAAAAATTAGTTCCTTATCAAGCAGGAAAACCTGTTTCTGAATTACAGAGAGAATTAGGTTTAACTAAGATTGTTAAATTAGCCTCTAATGAAAATCCTTTGGGTCCTAGCCCTAAAGTTTCGGCGGCTATTAAAAAAGAAATACCTGAATTATCACGTTATCCCGATGGTAATGCCTTTGATTTAAAGGCGGCGTTAGCTAAAAAATACACTGTTTCTGAACAGCAAATAACATTAGGTAATGGTTCTAATGAGATTTTAGAGTTGCTTGCGCGTGCTTTTTTAAACCCAGAAACGGAAGTGATTTTTTCGCAGCATGCTTTTGCTGTTTATCCTATTGTTACTCAATCTGTTGGCGCTATTGCTAAAGTTATCCCGGCAATTAATTATGGCCACGATTTAGATGGAATGTTGGCGGCAATCACCGAGAAAACAAAACTCATCTTTATTGCCAACCCAAACAATCCGACGGGTACTTACTTAAGTGAAGCTGAGTTAAGCCAATTTTTATCCAAAGTGCCAGAGCATATTATTACTGTGCTTGATGAAGCGTATTTTGAATATGTGGCAGAAACAGATTACCCAAATTCGGTGCCTTGGTTAAAGCAATTTCCTAATTTAGTGATTACCCGTACCTTTTCTAAAGCTTATGGCTTAGCGGGGCTACGTGTTGGTTATAGTTTATCTTCCACTGCGATGGCTGATCTTTTAAATCGCGTTCGCCAACCATTTAATAATAATGCACTCGCATTGGTAGCGGCTGAAGCTGCTTTAGCTGATGCAGATTATTTAGCGGAAACTATTCGTTTAAACGATGCAGGAATGGTGCAGTTAAAAGCAGCTTTTTCTGAGCTTGATTTAGCTTGGATTGACTCTGTAGGTAATTTTATTTCTGTGGATTTAGCTAGGGAAGCGGCAAGCATTAATACAGCATTGTTACATAAAGGTGTGATTGTTCGCCCCGTTGCCAATTATGAAATGCCTAATCACTTAAGAATTAGTATTGGCACAGAAGCTGAAAATGCATTTTTTATCGAAGCACTGAAAGAAGTTTTAGTGAATGTTTAATAAAATCTGCATTATTGGTGTTGGGCTGATTGGCGGTTCTATTGCTCGTTCTGCCCGCCTGCAAGGGTTATGTGAGAATTTCTCAGCGTATGGTAGAGAGCAAGATTTAGCAAATTTACAGCGTGCCAAAGAGTTAGGTGTGGTTGATACATACAGCACTAATTTAGCGCTCGCGGTAGCAGGTGCAGATTGTGTGATTATTGCTACACCGGTGGGTGCTATGCCAGTTATTTTTGCGCAGTTAAAGCCGCTTTGGTCTGAAGAAACTTTATATATGGATGCAGGAAGCACTAAAGCAAGTGTTATCACTGCATTAAAACAGGCGTTGGCTGAAGTGCCACGAAACTTTGTTCCAGCACACCCGATTGCAGGCGCTGAAAATAGTGGGGTGGATGCAGCTCGCGATGACTTATATCAAGGCAAGCGCCTGATATTAACCCCGGTTAAAGAAACTGCGCCTGAATTTATTCGCAAAGCAGAAGAGTTTTGGCAGAAAATCGGTAGTAGTGTGACATCAATGGATATAACACAGCATGATGCTGTTTTAGCGGCAACCAGTCATTTACCGCATATTTTGGCTTTTTCTTTGGTTAATTTTTTAGGTAAAAAAGATGAAACGGCGGATATTTTTAAATATGCAGCAGGGGGGTTTAAAGATTTCACACGGATAGCATCAAGCGACCCTACCATGTGGCTAGATATTTGTATGGCCAATAAAGAGCAAATTATTCCTTTAATTGACCAGTTATGTGCTGAGTTAAATGGGGTTAAGGCAAAATTAGAGCAAGAGCAATCGCAGGAATTATTTGATAGCTTTTCTTATGCAAACCAAGCAAGACAACGATTTTTAGAATTACAGTAAACTTATGACAGAATCAATACAATTTACAGTCCAAGCGGGTGGAAACCTTCAGGGTGAAGCGCGCGTACCTGGAGATAAATCAATCTCTCATCGCTCCATTATGCTAGGTTCAATAGCAGTAGGCACGACACATGTTACTGGGTTTTTGGAGGGTGATGATGCTTTAGCAACATTGCGTGCATTTCAAGCGATGGGGGTTGAAATCGAGGGACCAAATAAAGGCGAAGTAACGATTCATGGTGTGGGATTGGACGGTTTAAAAGCACCTAAAGAAGCTATGTATCTAGGTAATTCAGGCACGTCCATGCGTTTATTGAGTGGTCTATTAGCTGGGCAAGATTTCGATTCTATATTAACGGGGGACGAGTCTTTATCAGGTCGTCCAATGCGCCGTGTGACAGACCCACTAAGCGAGATGGGCGCAGTTATTGAGTCAACCGAGAAAGGCACTGCACCTTTAACGGTACGCGGACAAGCAGGAAATTTACAAGGTATTCATTACGATATGCCGATTGCGAGTGCGCAAGTGAAATCTTGTTTGTTGCTGGCTGGTTTATATGCAAAAGGTGAAACCTCAGTAACTGAGCCTGCGCCAACGCGGGATCATACAGAAAGAATGTTACAGGGATTTTCATACCCTGTTAAACAAGCGGGCAATCAGGCAAGTGTTGAGCGAAATGGGCAGTTAACAGCAACCGATATTGATGTGCCAAGTGATATTTCGTCGGCGGCATTTTTTCTAGTAGGTGCTTCCATTGCGCCGAATTCAGATTTAACTTTAAAGCATGTGGGTATTAACCCAACACGTACAGGTGTGATTGATGTTTTAAAACTAATGGGTGCTAATATTGAGTTAAGCAATCAACGTGATGTTGGTGGAGAGCCTGTCGCTGATATTCGTATTCGTTCTGCAAAGTTGAAAGGTATTGCCATCCCTGAGAAATTGGTTGCTTTAGCGATTGATGAATTTCCTGTGTTATTTGTAGCGGCTGCTTGTGCGGAAGGCGAAACAGTTTTAACTGGAGCGAAGGAGTTACGCGTTAAAGAAAGTGATCGTATTCAAGTGATGGCAGATGGTTTGCAAATTTTGGGTGTTGATGCGCAGCCGACTGAAGATGGTATGGTTATTCGAGGCGGTCAAATTGGTTCGGGGCAGGTTGTTTCGCATGGTGATCATCGTATTGCTATGTCCTTTGCAATGGCGGCTTTACGTTCATCCGGTACGATTGTTATCGATGATTGTGCCAACGTAAACACTTCATTTCCTGATTTTGTTCAATTAGCGAGTCGCCTAGGTCTTAATATAACTAGTGAGAATGTATGATGAGTATTCCTGTTATTACTATTGATGGCCCAAGTGGCGCAGGTAAAGGAACGGTAAGCCGAGCTGTTGCAAAAAAATTAGCTTGGAACTATTTAGATAGTGGTTCTATTTATCGTTCATTGGCAATTTCTGCACTAGATCAGCAGGCAAATTTGGATGATGAGCAAGCCATGGCAGAAATTGCAGCCAATATGGATTTGGGTTTTGATTGCGGTGATGAATTAGTTGTACGTTTGGCTGGTACTGATATTACGCAAAGATTACCGACCGAAGAAACAGGAGCGGCTGCTTCTAAAGTTGCTGCTTATCCTACTGTGCGCGCTGTTTTGTTACAAAAGCAAAAAGATTTTCGTCAGCTTCCTGGGTTGGTGGCTGATGGGCGAGATATGGGAACTGTGGTTTTTTCAAATGCTGAAATTAAGGTTTTTTTAACCGCAAGTGCGGAAGAGAGAGCAAAAAGAAGATTTAAGCAGTTGAAAGAAAAAGGAATTGATGCTAATATTGACCAAATTACTAGAGAGATTCAGGAGCGAGACCGTCGCGATAGCGAACGGAAGACTGCTCCTTTGATCGCAGCTGATGATGCATTATATTTAGACTCATCTGATTTAACGATTGATGAAGTTATTAATAAAGTGCTGGAATTGACTGAAAAGTAATAACTTTTACTGGTTATATGATGTCATATAACTCTATTTTAACGACAGACAATAGACTGTTTGCTGGTGGATAAATTAAACACCTTTAGGGCAAGTCTAGGGATATAAAAAGATGAGCGTAAGCTTTGCTGAATTATTTGAAGAAAGTTTAGTCCAAACGGAAATGCGTGTTGGTTCTATGTTAATTGGAACCGTAGTTGATATCGATAACGATAAAGTTATTGTTAGCGCTGGACTAAAATCAGAGGGCGTCATTCCTAAATGGCAGTTCTTAAATGAAGAAGGTGATCTAGAAGTTAGCGTTGGCGACGAAGTTGAAGTTGCATTAGACCTAATTGAAGATGGACTAGGTGCTACATTACTTTCTCGTGATAAAGCGAAGAAACATAAAGCATGGGGTGAGTTGGAAACTGCTTTTGAAGCAGAAGAAACGATCACTGGCCGTATTAATGGCAAAGTTCGCGGTGGTTTCACTGTTGCTGTTGGTGCACTACGCGCTTTCTTACCGGGTTCATTGGTTGATGTTCGTCCAATCAGAGACACAACATTCCTTGAAGGTCGTGATTTAGAATTCAAAGTTATTAAAATTGATCAAAAACGTAACAACGTTGTTCTTTCACGTCGTGCTGTTGTAGAAAAAGAATACAGTGCAGAAAGAGATGAGTTACTTAAAACACTTGCTGATGGAATCGTTGTTAAAGGGATTGTTAAAAACTTAACAGACTACGGCGCATTCATCGACTTAGGTGGTATTGATGGTTTATTACATATTACAGATATGGCGTGGAGACGTGTTCGTCACCCATCTGAGTGTGTTGAAATTGGTCAAGAAATCGAAGTTAAAGTTCTTAAGTTTGATAAAGAAAAAACTCGTGTTTCATTAGGTATGAAGCAAATGGCTGAAGATCCATGGTCAGCTATCAGCGATCGTTACCTACCAGGTACTCGTGTAACGGGTAAAGTTAACAACTTAACTGACTACGGTTGTTTTGTTGAAGTTGAAGAAGGCGTTGAAGGTTTAGTTCACGTTTCTGAAATGGACTGGACAAACAAAAACGTTAACCCAGCTAAAGTGGTTGCACTAGGTGACGAAGTTGATGTAATGATCCTTGAAATTGACGAAGAGCGTCGTCGTATTTCTTTAGGTATGAAACAATGTAAAAATAATCCTTGGGATGAGTTTGCAGCAACACATAACAAAGGCGATAAAATTTCAGGAAAAATCAAGTCTATCACTGATTTCGGTATCTTTATCGGATTGGACGGTAGCATTGATGGTCTGGTACATATGTCAGATATTTCTTGGTCAGATACACCTGAAGATTCAATCCGTGGATACCAAAAAGGCGATGAAGTTGAAACAGTTATCTTAGCTGTTGATGCTGAGCGTGAGCGTATTTCTTTAGGTATTAAACAACTAGAGCAAGATCCTTTCCAAAACTATATTGCAATTCATGCAAAAGGTAGCATTGTAACGGGTACTGTGAAAGAAGTTGATGCTAAAGGTGCTGTTATTACTTTAAGTGATGCAATGGAAGGTTACTTAAGAGCTTCTGAAATCCAACGTGACCGTGTTGCTGATGCAACTACAGTTTTAAAAGTTGGTGATGAAATTGAAGCTAAATTCATTGGCGTAGACAAAAAGAACAAATCTATCTCTTTATCAATTAAAGCGAAAGATTCTGATGAAGAAACTGCTGTAATGAAAGATTACTCAGAAGCATCAGCTGGATCATCAACTATGGGTGACTTATTCAAGCAATTGGATAAATAAACTTAAATAGTTTAAGAAGGGGATTTAATTTTAATGATTAAATCCCTTTTTTTATGTCTATAGATAAATTTAATATGTCTTAAATAATTTATAACACTAGGAATTAGAGTGACAAAGTCTGAATTAATTGAACAGTTAGCAAAAAAACAACCGCATTTGGCATTACAGGATGTTGAATTAGCTGTTAAATGTGTTTTAGAGCAAATGGCTCAATCACTAGCAACAAATGAAAGAATAGAAGTGCGTGGTTTTGGAAGTTTTTCATTGCATCATCGTAAACCTAGAATTGGTAGAAACCCAAAAACAGGTGAAGCTGTTTCATTAACAGAAAAATACGTTCCACATTTTAAACCAGGTAAAGAGTTGCGCGATCGTGTGGATAGTGCAAAAGATAAATACAAAATAACAGATTAAAAATCCTACTAGGATTTTTAGCGCTTTAATGAGGGTGACAGTTTATAGTCGCCCTCGTTAAAATACTTTTTTATTAAAGTTAAGATATTAATATGATAAAAATAATAGCCATTATTTTCTTTATAGTTATTGCAATCGGAGCATTGGGTTTTTCACTATTAAACTTTCAAATTGTCGATATCAATTTTTATAGTATGCACATACAGTTACCTCTTGCTGTTGCATTAACAATTGAGTTAATTGTAGGTATTATTATTGGTTTTTTTGCGAGTTATACGCAACTTGTTAAGTTAAAAGCCGAAAACAGAATGCTGACTAGAGGCTTAAATAAAAAGTAAGGCTATGTCTATGTCACCGTTAGGTATTTTGTCAGGTAATAATCCGTAACCTCCCCCGTATTCCGTGCCTGCATACGGGCACATATATATGAATTATCTTCTTTCAAGCGGGCTTATTTTTCCACACATAACGGTGACATAGCCAAAAGTAAAGCTGTCGGTTTCTGGGAATTTCCATGAAAACTTTATCATTGCTTGTGAAGCCTCTGCTCAGCTTATGTGTCTTTAATATCTAGTTCTTTTATTTTTCGGGTTAAGGTGTTTCTGCCATAGCCAAGTAAAACGGCCGCTTCTTGTCGTCGCCCCTTAGTGTGCTTTAATGCGGTACTAATCAAAATACTTTCAGCTGATTCAATGATATCTTTAGCGATCTGGCTATCATTATTGAGTAACTTGTTTTGTACAACTTCTTGTAATAAGCTTCCCCATTCTGAATTTTCCATTGCTGTGTGTTGCTGGCTAACTTCTTCATCTAAAAGTTCTGGCGGTAAGTCTTTCAGATTGATTTCGTGTCCCGCTGTCATCACTGTCAACCAGCGACAGATATTTTCAAGTTGACGAATATTTCCAGGCCACGGTAGCTGGCGCAGATAGTTAATTGCTTCAGTGCTTATCGCTTTAGTCTCGGTCTCTAGTTCCTTAGCTGAAACAGATAGGAAGTGGGTTAACAAAGCCGGAATATCTTCACTACGTTCATTAAGAGATGGGATTTGAATGCGAATAACATTAAGCCGGTGAAATAAATCCTCTCTAAAGACACCTTGCTTAACCAATTCATTTAGGTTTTGGTGGGTTGCGGCAATAATTCGTACATTAACTTTTGTCGCTGAGCGTGCACCCAAAGGGTAAAACTCATGGTCTGCTAAAACGCGCAATAAACGAGTTTGTAGTTCAACTGGCATATCACCAATTTCATCTAAAAATAAAGTACCATTATTGGCTTGTTCAAACCGGCCAGCTCTACGTGAGACGGCACCAGTAAACGCGCCTTTTTCATGGCCAAATAATTCAGATTCCAATAAATCTTTAGGGATTGCCGCCATATTTAAAGCAATAAAAGCTTCTTGTGAGCGCAAGCTATGTTGGTGCAAAGCTTTAGCGACAAGCTCTTTGCCCGTTCCTGATTGCCCATTAATAAGTACTGTAATGTTTGATTTTGCGAGACGACCAATAATCCTAAAAACCTCTTGCATAGCAGGCGCCTCCCCAATTATTTCTGGGGTGTTAGATAATTGGTTTTCATTCGTTTGTGGTTTGGTGTTTTGTTGCTGTCTATGTAAGCATGCACGCTCAACAAGAGCAGTCATTTCATTGATATCAAATGGCTTAGGTAGGTAATCAAAAGCACCGCCATGAAACGAAGAGACGGCACTATCCAAATCGGAATGCGCTGTCATAATAATAATAGGTAAATCTGGGTGGGATTGCTGTACTTGTTCTAATAAGGCGAAGCCATCCATTCCAGGCATGCGAATGTCAGATAAAATGGTATCAGGTGTTTCATGTTTCAATGCCTCAAGTATCGAGGATGCATTGCTAAAGGTTTTTGTGGAGATACCGGTTTTATTGAGTGCTTTTTCTACTACCCAGCGGATTGATTTGTCATCGTCGGCTATCCATACGCAAAATTGATTATCCATTGGTGTTTCCTAAAGGTAAAAAGATAGAAAAGGTGGTTTGATCCTCATTGCTGCTAAATTTAATTAACCCCCCATATTGATTGATAATAGATTGGGAAATAGGTAGGCCAAGACCCGTTCCGTCATCTTTCCCTGTGACCATCGGGTAAAAAATATGCTGCATTAATTCCGCTTTTACCCCGACACCATTATCGATAATATCAATTTTGGCAATTAACTTATGATGTATGTTGGCGATAGTCATTTTCTGTGAAATACGAGTACGAATAATAATCTCACCTTGGTCGCCAGTAATTGCTTGAGCTGCATTGCGCAGTATATTTAAAAATGCTTGAATTAACTGATCTTTATCGGCATTTAATTCTGGAATACTGGGATCGTAATCGCAGCGTATGTTTATTGAGTTACTTAGTTCAGCTTGCACTAACTGCCTTACTCGTTCTAAAGGTTCATGAATATTTAAAGTGACCTTATTAGGAAGCTTATTTGAACCGAGCATTTTGTTCATAAGCTCAGTGATACGATCGGTTTCTTCAATAATAATCTTGGTATATTCTTTTAGGTTGGGATCTTCAAGTTCTAGCTCTAAGAGTTGTGCCGCACCACGAAGGCCACCTAGTGGATTTTTGATTTCATGAGCAACTCCACGTATTAGCATCTTAGATATGTTTTGTTGGGTGATGAGTTGTTGTTCTTTTGAAATTCGTAAATGGCGGTCAATTTCTTGCAGCTCAATTAATAAACAGGATAATTGGTTATTTTCATTAATTGGGGTTACACAGCAATTTAAAGTGATATTTTTGTGAGGTAAATTTAATGTTAATTCTCTATTAACAAAGCTATCACCTTGGTTGACTGCACTATGTAATTCTGAAATTAATTCGCTATGAGAAAAAAACATATTGTTAGCGTTCTTGCCAATTAAGTGTCGAGCGCTATCATCGAAAAGTATTTCACCTGCTGTATTGATTTTTAGTAGTTGAAGGTTTTTATCAAAGACTAAAACAGCAGAGTTTAAATAATCAATTATTTTTTGGGCTGTAGGCATTGTTGGTTTAGGGCTGTTAACTGTACAGATTTACAAGCAAGCAATAGGCCAAGTTAGAGCTGTTGAAGAATAAGCTGTGTTAGATATAATCTACAAATAGCGAGCTATTATAGTGCGTTTTCTCATTTTTGCACCAGATTAAGCCGGATATATCTAGGCATAAAAAAAGGGTAACTAAATTAAATTTAGTTACCCTTTGATGTAGCTTGTATTACTAGTTAATACAGGCTAGTACTAAAAGCGCTTATAGGCTGTAGTACATATCGAACTCAACTGGGTGAGTACTCATACGTAGACGAGTCACTTCTTCCATTTTTAATTCAATATAAGCATCAATTGCATCATTAGTAAAAACACCACCGCGAGTTAAGAACTCACGATCTTCATCTAATGCATTTAGTGCTTCATCAAATGAAACAGCAACTTGTGGAATTAATTTTTCTTCTTCTGGTGGTAGATCGTAAAGATCTTTGTCCATTGCATCGCCAGGGTGAATTTTGTTTTGGATTCCATCAAGGCCGGCCATTAGCATTGCAGCGAAGCAAAGGTAAGGGTTAGCAGTTGAATCACCAAAACGTAACTCAATACGACGACCTTTTGGGTTGTTAACAAAAGGAATACGAATTGAAGCTGAACGGTTACGTGCTGAGTAAGCAAGCATAACTGGAGCTTCAAAACCAGGTACTAAACGCTTATAACTGTTTGTTGATGCGTTTGCGAAAGCATTAAGTGCTTTTGCATGCTTGATGATACCACCAATGTAAAATAAAGCAGTTTCTGATAAACCACCGTATAAATCACCAGAGAATAGGTTGTTACCTTCTTTAAATAAAGACTGGTGAACGTGCATGCCGTTACCATTATCACCAACAAGAGGTTTAGGCATAAAAGTGGCTGTTTTGCCATAAGCATGTGCGATGTTTGCAACAACATATTTAAGCTCTAAAACTTCATCCGCTTTTTTAACGAGTGTGTTGAACTTAGTACCAATTTCACATTGACCAGCCGTTGCAACTTCGTGATGATGTACTTCAGTAACTTGCCCCATTTCTTCTAAAACTAGGCACATTGCTGCACGCATGTCATGTAAAGAATCTACTGGAGGTACTGGAAAGTATCCGCCTTTTACGCCTGGGCGGTGACCGATGTTACCATCTTCGTAAGCTTTTTCTGAGTTCCAACCCGCTTCTTCAGAATCAATTTTGTAGCCACAGCTACCCATATCAGCGTTCCAACGAACATCGTCAAAGACGAAAAATTCATTTTCTGGGCCAAAAAAGGCATTGTCAGCAATACCTGTAGATTGCATATAAGCTTCTGCACGTTTAGCGATTGAACGTGGGTCACGCTCGTAACCTTGCATATCTTTAGGCTCAATGATGTCACAACGCAAAATTAATGTGTTGTCATCAAAGAAAGGGTCAATTACTGCACTTGTTGCATCAGGCATTAAAATCATATCTGATTCGTTGATGCCTTTCCATCCAGCAACAGAAGAGCCATCGAACATATTACCTTCTTCGAAAGTATCTTCATCGATAGAATGAGCAGGGAAAGTAACATGTTGTTCTTTTCCGCGTGTATCACTAAAACGAAAATCAACAAATTTGATGTCGTTTTCCTTGATCATTTTTAAAACGTTCTCTACTGACATATTAAATGCCTCCTAATGGGTTATTATTATTAGCTAAGCTACACGTCTTATTGGCAGGACAGCGTAAGCGATCTATTATAGTATAAAAAATTAAAGTACTGATACCGATTATTGTAAAAGCACATTATATGCCAATACTTAAGGTGTTGATCTGCGTAAAATGAAGATGACTTTATTCTTTTTTTTGCACCAAAATAGCGCATATGTTATTTAAGCGGGGTTGTCACTATCGATAAAAATGCACTCAAGATCAAAATTAGATTGCAGTTGTTGCATTAAGCTCAGTACACCAAAAATTTCTGTTGCATAATGCCCACCAGCAAACATGTGAATACCATTTTCTTGGCTTTCATGCCAATCATGCTCAGAAATTTCACCGGTAAGGTAAGCATCTAGCCCAGCTTCTTTTGCTAACACCCAGTCCTTATTAGCACCACCAGTAATAATCCCAATAGAATGTATGAGCTGATTTTCATCAGGCGATGCAATGATAATGTCATGGTTAAGAATGGCTTGCAGTTTTATGCTCAGCGCCTTTGCATTGATAGGTTCTGGTAGTTTAGCTTTAACCCCAGTCGAGGACCCTTTGTAATCACCAAAAGGTGATAAGCTTCGGCAGCCTAAAAGTTTGGCTAATACGGCAGCATTACCTATTTCTGAATGTGCATCGAGTGGTAAGTGATAAGCAAATAAATTAATCTGATTTTGTACCAGAGGAAAAACGCGCTTGGCGAAACTATTGGTCAAAGTTTTAGCGCCTTGAAAATGCCAGAAAAGACCGTGATGAACGATTAATGCGTCAGCGTTATGAGCAACGGCTTGCTCAATGGAATCTTTAGTTGCGGAAACGGCAAAGGCAATTTTTTTGATTTCAGTCGTTCCTTCAACTTGTAGGCCGTTTGGGCAATAGTCTTGAAAAGATTGTGCTTGGAGAGTGTTTTCTAAATAGCTGTTTAATTCAGCTCTAAGCATCGGTAAAAGCCTCAAATTGAGTCCAGAGTGATTTGAATGTTTCAGTTAAAGTGGTGTCATTCGCTTTTACGCGCATAGAAATATCTTCTGTTGAAAACCATTGTCCATCATCAATTTCAGCTACTTCGAGGGTGAAAGGGCCATTATGGCGACAGCGATAAACCTCGACAAACTCCATGCCTGTTTCTGGTAAAGCGGGAAGTTTAAATAAGAACTTTAAAGTAGCATCAACACAAACGCCTAGCTCTTCAATTGTTTCTCTATGAGCGCAAGTAGCGTAATCTTCACCGGCATCTACATGCCCAGCTGCCGAGGTATCCCAAAGCCCCGCATTTACATCTTTGCTTAATGCACGTTTTTGTAAAAATAACTGTCCTGCATCATTAAAGAGTAAAATATGTACGGCTCTATGGCGCAACCCAAGTTTATGGACTTCATTTCGCGCTCTGTTTTCAATAAACTGATCATTTTTATCGACAACAGCAATAAGTTCTTCGTTCATAATTCTCCAAATTAAAAGGATAATTCCTTTTGTCTTTGGTAGTATTTTAAATCAATCTTAAGCAAGAGTGGAAGATATATGGCAAGACGTAGTGAGCATAGTCGTGATGAGATAAAGTTGATGGTGCTGGAAGCCGCAGAAAATATTGTGCGTGAACAAGGATTTACGGCATTAAAAATTAGGCAGATTTGTGCGGATATGGGCTATACCGTTGCCAGTGTTTATATGGTGTTTGATAATATGGATGACCTAAATACACAAATTAAAACACGTACGCTGGAAAAAATAGTCAGTATTCTTTCTGAGAAAAAAGAGTGTTTAGCGATTGCTTTGGCCTACTTAGAGTTTGTTTCAAATGAGCAGGGTTTAAGCCATATGCTGTTGCAGCATCAAGCTTTAAAAAAATCATCGGCAGAAAAAAATTATGATGAGGTGCAGACAGAATTACAGCACTGCTTTTATGATTCACTTAAATCAATTAAGCAAAGTTGTGCGCATGCAGAATTACAGAGAGCCTCTAGTGCATTAATGAGTGCTGTGAGAGGTAGCTGCTTACCCTTATTTATGCAAGACTCAGTGACAGAAAAAGAGGTTGAAAATAACCTTACTTTACTCGTCAGTTGCTTTTTGCAAGGCTGGCGGCAGGAGTAGAGAGATAATAAGGGTGCAAACAAAAATAAACAGTCCTAAGCTTAGCATAGTGATTTCAGGCTTGATTTCAATTGCACTCGCGTAGGTATAGCAGCCAACGCCAATCATCATCGCAACATTTTGCAAGAAATTTTGCAGTGCTACAGCAGAGCCACTGCCAATACTTTTGTAGCCAATTGCTTGTAAAGCAGCATTAATAGGCACAATAAACATGCCACCCGCACAGCCAATTGCCAATAAGACGGCACGCGCCTCCCAAAGGGTATTGGTAAAACTTAATAATACAATAAATATGCTCATCACTAAGGCTGGAATACGTGCTTGACGGATATTTTCTAAGGAAATTAAACGCGGCACCAAGGCAGAGCCAATAATAATCCCTATCGCTAAAAAGAGCGTTAATTCAGCAATTTCACTGGCATTTTTACTTAATAATATTAATGGTGCCCAAGCAATTAAAATAACGCGTAAAGTCGCTGCTGCAAGCCAGAATAAAGAACCACCTAATACGGCAAAACGAGCGCGTGGGCTAGATAAGAAATCACATAAGTGCCGATAAAAATGTTTGATAGTACCTGAGTGTATTGTTTGGCTTGAACGGTTCACTGGTAAAAAAAGGCTTATTAGCGCTGAAATAATAAATAAACCTACGATACTACTGAGAGCAATAGAGATAGAATAATCCGCAACTTGAGCGCCAATAACCATACCGAGAAGTATCGCTAAAATAGTAGAGCCTTCAATTAAGCTGTTTGCTTTGACTAATTGCTGATGACTGACCAATTCCGGTAAAATTCCATATTTAGCAGGGCTATATAAAGCAGCGCCAACACCCACTAAAGCGTATGCAATTAGAGGTTCAATGTTCAATAGTAAAAGAATGGCTCCGCTGGCTTTAATCAGGTTAGCAAGCAGTAAAATTTTAGATTTTGCATAATAATCAGCAAAAGCACCGACCCAAGGTGCAAAAATAATAAAGGCGATTAAAAACATACTCTGTAATGCAGGCACGTACCAAGGCGCTAACTCATTAGATTGCATGACAATCGCTATCACAGTAAATAATATGGCATTATCAGCAAAAGCTGAAAGAAACTGGGCAAGCAATAAGAAAGAGAGTTTTTTATTCATAATTGGCCGTTGTTTTAGTGTCTTTAGGTAATATAAAAGTATAACGTGAATTAATGAGTAAGCAAGAGAATTACACGATACGTCGAAGTAAGCGGGCAAAGCGAGCACGAATTATTGTCACTGAAAAGGCGGTAGAGTTAGTTGCGCCAACTAAAATGCCGATGAAATTATTGCGTGAATTTGCTGATAGCCATAGTGAGTGGATAAGTGCTACGCAAAATAAAATTCAGCAGAAAAGCAAAAATATGATGCGCATAGCACCTGAGAGTTATAAGGAAGGTTGTCTGTTGCAATATTTAGGCGATAAATACCCGTTATCCATACAATTTAAAAAATGCGCTCAAATAAATATAACTTTAGATGAATCTTTCAATATCAGCCTTCCTTTGTGCTTGAAGGAAGGTGGTGAGCAGGCGCTAAATAATTTGGTGCGCCAGACTTATTTAGACTGGTTATGGCAGCAATCACTAAAACAAGTGATTCTTGCGGCTGAAACATACGCAAAAGTATACCAACTAAAGCCTAGGTCAATTCGCGTTAGGGAGCAAAAAAGTCGCTGGGGGAGTTGTGGAATTCATGATGATATTTATATGAATTGGTTATTAATTTTAGCACCTGTTGCTGTTTTAGAATATGTTGTAATACATGAGATTTGTCATATAAAGCATAGAAATCATTCAAAAGATTTCTGGCAGTTAGTTGCATTGCATTGTCCAAAATATAAAATTCATCGAGCTTGGTTAAAGGAGCATGGTACTAGCCTTATGCAAGGTATTTAAGTATTGACTAAACACGGCTTAAGCTTGATATTTTGGAGTGAGCGTTAAATCAGATACAATACGGGAATTTTTAATTTTATAAGAAACGATATGTCTAAACTTAAATGCGCTGTAATCGGAACAGGTTACTTAGGTAAGTTCCATGCTGAAAAATATGCCTCTCTTCCAAATTGTGAATTAGTTGCTGTTGTTGATATTAATGAACAAGCGGCAAAAGATGTTGCAGAAAAGCACGGCGCAGAAGCGCTAACAGACTATCAATCTTTATTGGGTAATGTCGATGCAGTCAGTATCGTTGTGCCAACAACCTTACATCATCAGGTTTCTAAAGACTTTTTGAATGCGGGTGCGCATGTATTAGTTGAGAAACCAATTACGGTGACGGTTGCAGAAGCGGACGAATTAGTTGCTATTGCCAAAGAAAAGAATCTTATTTTACAAGTCGGGCATTTAGAGCGCTTTAACCCGGCTGTTATGGGCTTAGGTGAAATGGATGACAAGCCTGTGTTTATCGAATCGCACCGTTTATCACCGTTTAACCCGCGCGCAAATGATGTCAGTGTGGTCTTAGATTTAATGATTCATGATATTGATATTATTTTAGCGATTGTTGATTCAGAAGTTGAGCGTATGGAAGCAAGTGGTACTTCAGTTCTGACTAAAGGAACTGATATTGCGAATGCACGCTTAACTTTTAAAAATGGCTGTGTTGCTAATGTAACGGCGAGCCGTATTAGCATGAAGATGGAACGTAAAATGCGTATGTTCCGACCTAACTCTTACATTGCTGTTGATTTCCAAGAGCGTATTTTAACCAAGCATTTTACGGGCGATAAAGAAATGTTCCCGGGTGTGCCATCTATCGAAACAGACAAATCTGTTTTTGAAAATGGTGATGCGTTATTAGAAGAAATTAAACAATTTGTTGACTGTATAGCAACAGGTAAAGCACCACTAGTAACTGGTGAAGCAGGCCGACGCGCCTTAGCAACAGCAATAGAAATTACTGAATTATTACAGTAATCACTAAATGGCACCCAAATTAACCCTAAAATATTAAAATACAAGGTAATCAAACTATGATCCCAATGGTCAACCTGAAAGCACAGTACGCAGAAATAAAAGATGAAGTTGAAGCAGGTTTAGCGACAACAATCGAAAATTGCTCTTTTATTCTTGGTCCTAATGTACAAGCTTTTGAAAAAGAAGCGGCTGATTATTTGGGCGTTAAACATGCGATTGGTGTTGCTTCTGGTACAGATGCTTTGCATTTAGCTTTATTAGCTGAAGGTATTGGTGCTGGTGATGAAGTAATTACTAGTGCTTTTACTTTTATTGCTACTGCAGAGGCCATTCGTTATGTAGGTGCAACACCGGTTTTTGTTGATGTTGACCCTAAAACATTCAATATTACAGCAGAAACGATTGAAGCGGCGATTACCGATAAAACAACGGCAGTTATGCCGGTACACTTATTTGGTTTACCTGTTGATATGCCAAAAATTCAAGCAGTCTGTGAAAAGCATGATTTAAAAGTGATTGAAGATTGTGCGCAATCATTTGGTGCAAGTGTAAATGGTAAACAAACAGGTAGCATGGGGCATGCTGGCGGATACAGCTTTTTCCCGAGCAAAAACTTAGGTGCTTTTGGTGATGGTGGTTTAGTTGTTACTAACTCTGACGAAACAGCTGATAAATTAAAGCAGTTGCGTAACCATGGTTCAAATGTTCGTTATTATCATGATGTTATTGGTTTTAATAGCCGTTTAGATGATATGCAGGCGGTTGTATTACGTGCAAAATTGAAACGTATTGATCGTTACAATGATAGCCGCCGTCATGCTGCACATTTGTACTCAGAATTAATGGCTGATTTACCGGTAGAAACACCGCATGAAGATGGAGTTGGTGTGCATGTTTACCACCAGTACACTTTATTATCTGACCGTCGTGATGATATTTTAAAAGCATTGCAAGATAAAGGTGTTGGTTGTGCGGTTTACTACCCAGTGCCATTACATCAACAAAATGTCTTCAAAGAAGATTGCGCCGGACAAGTTTTACCAGAAACGGAAGCGATTGCAGCCCGTTGTATTTCATTACCGATTTGTTCAGAGTTAAGCGATGAAACGGTAAAAGAAATTGTAGCGATTATTCGTCGTGTTTTCGAAGATTAAAATCACTAATTTATAAAGATTGGAAAAGTATTAAATGGACCAAACCCCTATTTATGCATTAGATTTTGATGGCGTTATCTGTGATAGCGCTATTGAAACAGCGATTACCGGCTGGAAGGTGGCAACGCAGCTTTGGTCAGATATGGCAGGTACAGTACCGACTGAAGCGCACATCAATCAATTTCGTCAATTACGCCCGTTATTAGAAACAGGCTATGAGTCGATTTTATTTATGCGCTTATTGCAGCAAGGTGAATCGGTGGAAACGATTACTGGGCACATCGCCGACTTCTTAAAGGAGCTGGAAGGTGATACCGATGCATTAAAAAAATTATTCGGTCAAACGCGTGACCAATGGATTGAGCAAGCTAGAGCCGAATGGTTGGAAATGAACCCATTATTTGCTGGGGTTACTGATAAACTACAAGTTCTCAATGGCTCTCCTTGGTATATTATTACCACTAAACAAGAGCGTTTTGTTGAAGAAATATTAAAGGTAAACCAAATAGAGTTAGCACCAGAAAATATTTTTGGTCTAGATGCAAAACTCAGCAAAGAAGCTGTTTTACTACGCTTACAAGAAAAGCATGGGGATACACCACTATGTTTCGTAGAAGACAGGTTAGAGACATTAATTAATGTGCAGAGTAACATCCAATTAAAGGCGGTTAATTTACAATTAGCTGACTGGGGTTACAATACAGAGCAAGATAAAGCGACCGCTCAAAATAAAGGTATACCATTAATTTCATTACCAGAATTTTTACATGATTAACCGGGGGGTAGAGCAATGACAATTCCTTATACAGATGTAGAGGTAGAGCAACGTTTAGCTGATGAACTACCACACTGGGTTTATGAAAAGGGCTGGATACGACGCAAAGTAAAAACCAGTAGCTGGAAGTCAACTTTAATGGTGGTTAATACAGTCGGACATCTTGCAGAAACGGCATGGCACCATCCTGATATGACGATTTCTTATGCTTTTGTGATTATAAAATTAGTAACACATTCAGCAAAAGGCATTACCGATAAAGATTTTGAATTAGCAAAAAAAATAGAAGAAGTGGTTATGTGGGACGCAGCAGCAACATCAAACGGTGTTTTTGAAGGTACGCCCGAAGATCCACGTTTTAAATATATAAAAAGGGAAAGCAAGTGACTGAAATAACTGAAGTTCCGAGTCCATTTTGTGGAGTAGGTACAGATGATTTAACCGTTCAGGTTGACGGCTTATCTGTGAAAGTGACTGAAAATGGCTGTACTGTAAACTCACCGGCATTTGAACAAGCAATTACAGATACCAGCGCGCGCGTGCATGGTAAGGATGTGACATTAGAAGAAGCGGTGACTAAAGCGGCTGATTTATTACGTGCAAGCAATCAACCTATTATGGGCGGTTGTGCAACCGACGTTAATGGTATGCGCAGTGTTATGGCTGTTGCTGATAAAGCCGGTGCTGTTGTCGATAATATGAATTTTACTGGCGCACGTCGTAACTTCTTAGCACTACAAGATACAGGCTGGATGAACACAACATTGGCGGAAATTAAAAACCGCTGTGATTATTTATTAGTTGTTGGTGTTGATTTAGAAGGGTTTTCTCCACGCTTTTTTGAGCAATATTTATGGAATAAAGAATCCATGTTTCTGGAAAATACCAGCAACCGTGAGATTGTTTATTTAGGTAAAGCACCCTCTGGAGATGCCTCTACTTCTCCAGCAGGTGTTAAAGCAAAAGTTTTAGAATGTGCTGATGCTGATTTACCTGAAGTGATGGAAGTTTTACGTGCTTTAGTTAAAGATAAAAAAATTGTTGCTGAGTCTGTTAGTGGTATTGCGACCAGCGAGCTAAGAACCATAGCGGAACAATTAAAAGCGGCGAAATATAGTGTTGTCACATGGGCGGCTGGTGCATTGAACTTTGATCAAGCAGAATTAACCGTGCAAATGCTTTCTGAAATGGTTAAAGATATAAATACCATGGACACACGTAGCTCTGGTTTTCCTTTAGGAGGAAAAGAAGGTGACCAAACAGCTAATCAGGTGTGTGGTTGGACATCAGCATACCCTGCAAGAACTAAATTTTCAGCAGGCTGCCCAGAATATGACCCTTTCTTATTTGATAGCAATGCGATGCTAGATAATGGTGAAGCGGATGCTTTATGTTGGGTGCAATCATTCAATACAGCTTCTGTGCCACCTAAAGCGAATGTACCCACTATTGTTGTCGCTCGTTCTGGAATGGTGTTTGAGAAAGAACCCGATGTTTTTATTCCTGTTGGAACTCCTGGGATAGATCATACCGGCCATGCTTACCGCCTTGACAGCGTGGTAGCAATACGCCTTAAAAAATTACGTGATTCAGGGCTGCCTAGTACAGCAGACGTACTGAATGCAATTGAACAAGCCTTGTAGGAAATATTCATGTTATTAAAATTAACCGGCGGAACGGTTTATGACCCCGCTAGCGGCATTGATGGACAAGTTAAAACGCTTTTTGTTTTAGATGGTAAATTTATCAATCATCCGCCTACTGATATGCCTGTCGATAAGGAATATGACCTAAAAGGTAAAGTGGTCATGTCGGGTGCAATTGATATGCATACGCATATTGGTGGTGGTAAAGGTAATATTGCGCGGATGTTGATTCCTGAAGATCATCGTAATGATCCGGTCTATCGCTCAGATATTACTCGTTCAGGTTGTGGTCATGCTATGCCTAGTTCGTTTACTACGGGCTATCGTTACGCTGAAATGGGCTATACCGCTGGATTTGAACCGGCAATTTTACCGATTAATGCCCGTCAAGCACATATGGAAATGGCTGATATACCTATCTTGGATAAAGGTGGTTATGTCATGCTGGGAAGTGATGATTATTTATTACGCATGCTAACGGCTAAAAAAGATCAAAAAGCGATTAATGATTATGTTGCTTGGACGATGAATGCTGCCAAAGCGATCGGTGTAAAAGTGGTTAATCCAGGTGGAATTAATGCCTTTAAATTTAACCAACGCCAGCTAGATTTAGATGAAAAAAATTCACATTACCAAGTTACACCACGTGAAATTTTACAAGTTTTAGCAACAGCCGTTAAAGAAATTGGTGTTAAGCATCCGTTACATGTACATGGGTGTAATTTAGGTGTACCAGGGAATGTTGGCACCACTTTAGACACTATTCAAGGCATAGGCGGACTGCCAATGCATCTCACGCATATTCAATTCCATAGTTATGGTACTGAAGGAGACTTCAAGTTTTCTTCAGGTGGTGCGGCGATTGCAGAATCTATTAATAAAAATAAAAATATTACCGCTGATGTTGGACAGATTTTATTTGGTCAAACCATCACGGCATCAGGCGACACCATGAAGCAGCATTCGAATCATAGCTATGCTAACCCAAATAAATGGGTGACCATGGATATTGAGTGTGATGCAGGTTGTGGTGTTGTGCCATTTAAATACCGCGACCAAAACTTTGTTAATGCTTTGCAATGGGCAATTGGTTTAGAAATCTTCTTATTAGTTGATGATCCTTGGAGAGTGTTCTTAACCACAGATCACCCTAATGGTGCTCCATTTACAACCTACCCGCATTTGATTCGTTTGTTAATGGATAAAAGTTTCCGTAACGATATGTTAGCGACTATTCACCCAGAAGCGCAAAAAATGACCACGTTAGCGTCAATTGATCGTGAGTATACTTTACAAGAAATTGCGATTCTTACGCGTGCCGGTGCAGCTAAACTGGTTGGCTTAGATGATCGTGGTAGCTTAGCAGAAGGTGCATGGGCTGATATTACGGTTTACACCGAAGATGCTGATCGCGAAAAAATGTTTGAAAAACCTGATTATGTTTTCAAAGATGGTGAATTAGTCGTTGTAGACGGTAAAGTGGTACATACCACTTGGGGAACAACGCATATTGTCACGCCTGAATGGGATAACTCAGTCGAAAAAGACTTACAAAAATACTTTGACCGTTTTATGACGATGAAAGTGGGTAATTTCAAAATGAGTAATGATGAAATTACTGAAGATGGTCGTGGTAGTTTAACTGCGCATAGTTTAAATCGTGTGTCGTGAGCACTTTGGTATTTGATACGCATAGTT
>JAQRMR010000119.1:0-11412 GCA_028599115.1 Methyloprofundus sp. | reverse complement strand
TTTGATACGCATAGTTATCTGCGTCAGTTACATGATGCGGGTTTTTCTGATGTTCAAGCGGAATTAATCACACGATTGTATCAAGAGTCAGCTGAAGCAACCTTAGAAAAAATGCAGGATGCTGAACTAGCGACTAAACAAGATTTAAGTCGAGTTGAATTGGCTTTAAAACATGACTTAAGAGAAACTGAGTTAGCTTTAAAGCATGATCTAAGAGAAACTGAATTAAAACTCGAAATGAAAATTGCTGAAACAAAGTCTGAATTAATACGCTGGATTGTAGGAGCAGGTTTTTTACAAACGGCTTTAATTACTGCGTTATTACTTAAAATGAGTTCTGGATTATGATTATTAATGGTGTAAGCATTGATGAAACCTTCGCTGAAGCGTTTCCAATGAAAGCGACCCGTGCGATTATTACCGCACAAAATGAAAAATGGGCAATGATTTCTGCGCAAGCAATGACAGGTTTTGCTACTTCGGTTATCGCTTGTGGTTGTGAAGCAGGTATTGAGCGTGTTTTAGAACCATCAGAAACACCGGATGGCCGACCAGGTGTCGCTATATTATTATTTGCGATGGGCGGTAAAGGTCTGGCAAAACAACTAGAAACGCGTGCTGGGCAATGTGTTTTAACCTCACCCACTTCAGCACTATTTGCTGGGATTGATGACGGTGTACAAATTCCTTTAGGAAAGAATCTACGTTATTTTGGTGATGGTTTTCAAACGTCTAAAAAAATTGATGGAAAACGTTACTGGCGTGTTCCGGTGATGGATGGTGAGTTTTTAACTGAAGCAACCACAGGGCGAGTTGAAGCCGTCGGTGGGGGAAACTTTTTAGTGCTAGCTGAATCACAACCTCAAGCTTTAGCAGCTTGTGAAGCCGCTATTGTAGAAATGAAGAAAATGCCTAATGTCATTATGCCATTCCCAGGTGGTGTAGTACGTTCAGGCTCTAAAGTCGGCTCTAAATACCCAGCACTAGGGGCATCAACTAATGATGCATTCTGTCCTACTCTAAAGGGTGTGACTAAAACGGATTTATCGCCTGAAATTGAATCAGTCATGGAAATCGTTATTGATGGGCTGACTAAAGAAGATATTGATAATGCCATGCGTGTTGGTATTCAAGCGGTGTGTGATTTGGGTGCTAAAAATGGTATTAAACGCATTAGTGCAGGGAACTACGGTGGTAAATTAGGGCCGTTCCATTTTCACTTACAGGAGATTATGGCATGAGTGCATTAACTTTTACGGTAAAAAAAGAAACCACCCAGCGTGTTGATATGTCGCCTTTAGTCTGTCACTTACTAAAAGATTTAAGCAGCGAAGATATTGCAGCAATTGAATTACAAAATGGTAAACGTAAAATACGTGCCGATGAATTATTTGATATTAATGGTGATGATACGAAAAATATTGTCATTAAAAACAGCTACGGCAAACTGGATTTTATCGCTAAGGAGTTACAAGATGGCTCTATGACGATTGAAGGCGATGCCGGTGCTTATTTTGGTATGAGCATGAAATCGGGTGAATTAACGGCAAAAGCGAATGTTGGTTTATATGCGGCATGTGAAATGAAAAACGGCTTATTAACCATTAATGGCAATGCAGGTGATTTTCTAGGTGCAGCATTACCAGGGAACAAACAAGGTATGAAAGGCGGCACAGTTTTAGTCAAAGGCAATGTAGGGCAGCGTGCGGGCGATCACATGCGTCGCGGCAATATGCTAATCGAAGGTAATGCTGGCGATTATTGTGGCTCACGGATGGTTGCTGGTACGATTGCAGTGATGGGAACAACAGGACGATTTTTAGGCTATGCCATGCAGCGTGGCACGTTATTGTTGTGGCAACAACCCAAGTTATCTGCAACCTTTAATGATTGTGGCTCGCACACTTTAGCTTTTTTACCGATTTTATTTAAATCCTTTAAGAAACTAGATTCAAAATTTGCACAAGAATCAGCTGCATTTAACCGTGTACAACGTTACGGTGGTGATATGGCTGAAAAAGGCCGTGCTGAGGTATTAGTTAAACTTTAGTTTGAATATGACGTATAAACCATAGTGGTTTATACGTTTCCCTTGTTTTATTAGGTTCGACACATTGACAATTGCCATTAACAATTTAGTACAAACACGTATTCCGACAAAGTACGGTGAGTTTGTATTGCACTATTTTAGCAACACTCAAGATGATAAAGAGCATGTCGCCTTTGTTTTTGGAGATGTTAAAAATAAAGAAGCTGTCCCTGTACGCTTACATTCTGAATGTTTTACAGGGGATGTATTTGGCTCACGCCGCTGTGATTGTGGTGAGCAACTTGATACCGCACTAAAAATGATTAGCGAACACGGTGCTGGGGTTTTATTGTATCTGCGCCAAGAAGGGCGAGGCATCGGTTTATTAAAAAAAATGCAGGCTTATAATTTACAAGATGAAGGCATGGATACAGTTGATGCTAATATTCATTTAGGCCATTTGCCAGATGAACGTGAATATAATATTGCTGCTTTAATGCTGAAAGATTTGCATATCAAATCTATTCAACTTATCACTAATAATCCCGATAAAATTGAGCAGCTAAAATCTTTAGGTATAGCTGTTACACAGCGAATAACCATTGAAGTAGACTCTAATTCTGATAACCGCAGCTATCTACAAACTAAAGTCGATAAAATGGATCATAAATTTAAAAAACTTTAGTGTGAACAGGGCTAATTTTATTTATCAGGATTTGAAGGATGAGGCTCAAGCTAATTAAAACTAAAGAAATATAATGAACCGAACTTATTATTCAGATTTTTACTTGGTTAATTGACTTCATGACTAAAAACAGCGAACAATCACCTCGCTATTGAAGCGCTTTTATGACCATATCTAAAAGTATGGGGCTATTAGATGTTACAGAAGCTATTGAAAGTAAATGGTAAATCAAGCAATGCCAGTGTGAATATCCGCAAGGGTATTGTTTTAGTAAACCCATTCCCGCAGCAGAGTTTAAACAGTTATTACTTCAATAGGTGCTACAGACTGCATCACTAAACCCTCTGAAAAGCTTCGTTCAAAAATAGCAAAAGAAAGCATTCGATATAAACAATCAACGATACCTGTACCGTAATTTCTCATTACCAATGGGTACTGGAACGCAGGTCTTTAGCCTGCCGCTGAATCAATGCAGGCTAAAGACCTGCGTTCCATTTATTCATGAGTTCGATCCTGTGGATAATGAGAAGTTACCCTGTACCAAGCGAAAGATGCAGGAAGAAACTGTGTTAAAGCAAAAACAATTGAGTAATAGAACTTAGGAATTAGGCTGCATTTATGCATTATCATGGAAGTATTAAGAAAATAGTCGAACGTCCTTTATTGGGCAGAGCGGCGGGTGTTACTGTCGTAGACCCAATTTTAAAACGCATTTACTTAGCGCGAGGAATAAAATCAGATGCTGAATTAGAACGTGGTCTTGCTCAATTGCCTTCACCTTGGTTACTAACCGGCATGGAGGAAATGGTCACTTATTTAATTGCGGCAATAGAGCAGCAAAAGAAAATTGTTATTGTGGCCGATTTTGATGCTGATGGCGCAACAAGCTGTACGGTTGCACTAAAAGGTTTAGCCTTATTAGGTGCAGAAAATATCGATTTTATCGTGCCTAATCGCTTTGAATACGGCTATGGCTTAACCCCTGAAATTGTTACCTTAGTGATAGAAAAACAAGCCGATGTTTTAGTCACTGTCGATAATGGCATCTCTAGCATAGAGGGTGTTAAAGCTGCAAAAGCAGCCGGTATTCAAGTGCTAGTAACAGATCATCACTTACCGGGTGATACATTGCCCGATGCTGATGCGATTGTTAACCCTAATCTAATGGGCGATGATTTCCCTAGTCGTGCATTAGCTGGCGTGGGAGTGATGTTTTATATATTAATGGCTATTCGTAGTCGGTTGCGTGAGCAAGGCAATTTTTTAAGTGCTAATATCAAAGAACCTAATTTAGGACAACTCTTAGATTTAGTTGCCTTAGGTACGGTTGCGGATGTTGTTCCTTTAGATCAAGTAAATCGAATTCTCGTACATCAAGGCATATTGCGCATGCGCTCAGGAAAAGGTCATGTGGGTATACAATCCTTAGTGGAGATAGCAGGGCGTAATTTATCCAGTTTAAGCTCATCCGACTTAGGCTTTGCAATAGGGCCGCGTTTAAATGCCGCAGGGCGCTTAGATGATATGCGCTTAGGTATTCAATGCTTAATGACGTCTGATAAATTACAGGCAAAGCAATTAGCTCAACAATTAGATGAACTCAATAGTGATCGCCGAGAAATTGAAGGACAAATGAAGTTAGAGGCGGTTGCTCTACTCAAAGAAATGGAGCAATTTAATCAGCAGCACCTAAAGGCCGGTGTTTGTATTTACAATAAAGACTGGCACCAAGGCGTAATTGGTATTTTAGCTTCACGTATCAAAGATAAGCTTAATCGCCCCGTGGTGGCTTTTGCCAGTGCAGATAATGGTGAGATTAAAGGTTCAGCTCGTTCTATTCCTGGGGTACATATTCGTGATGTACTCAGTGATATTGCTGTCGCACATCCACAAGTATTAAAAAAGTTTGGCGGTCATGCAATGGCGGCAGGTTTAAGTATTCAACTCCATGATTACCCCGTATTTTTATTGGCTTTTGATAAAGCCGTTGCTCAGCGTTTACAAGAGCTAGATTTAGATGAAAAAGTTTATAGTGATGGCGAGTTAACAGAAGCGAATATGACCTTAGGTTTTTGTGAAACTTTAAAAGCTGCGGGTCCTTGGGGGCAAGAGTTTCCTGAACCTTTATTTCATGGTGTATTTGAAGTTGTACAAGCAAGAATTGTAGGCCAGCAGCACTTGAAATTAGTGCTACGCAAACCGAACAGCGAATTACTCATTGATGCCATTGCCTTTTTTATGGAACGCACCGAGTATTGGTTAGGGCTTAGAGAAGTTAAAATAGCCTATAAACTAGATATTAATGAGTACAGAGGCCAGCGCAGTATTCAATTTATTATCGATTATATTGAGAAGTTAGCGTAGATAAGCTTATGCACTGAGTTTTTTGAAAAGGGCAGATTAAATTTAATCAATGGGCTAAATATGACATCAGCAATGTATTTTAAGTATTGGGGTAAAGCCTCTAAAGAAGATAACCGCTATCACCTATTGCCTTACCATTGCTTAGATGTTGTCGCAGTCGCAGATAGTTGGTTGCAACAATCCCCCGTACTTTTAAAGCAAATTTCCCAGCAAAGTGGGCAAAGCAAGCAGCAATCGAAAGCTATTGTGCTTTTTTTCATCGCCTTACATGATTTAGGCAAGTTTGACGCACGCTTCCAAAACTTTTTACCTGATTTACGCGTTAAATTACAAGGTGATGAATATGAAGTTGATGATGAACCTTATCGCCACGGGTCTTACGGTAACTATTACTTTGAAAAAGAGATTATTGAATCAGGGAACATGAAGGCGGTCGCGGGACATCATGGCTTTTATGATGATTCGATTCGATTTATGCCGCCTGATGCTGATGAAGAACTGATCGAGCAAGACCAACTAGCAAGAAAGCAATGGATAGAATTTTGTTTAAACTGGTTTAATTTAGATGAAATTCCCGATATAGCAAATATCAGCTTATTAGCTGGTTTATGCAGCGTGTCTGATTGGATTGGTTCATCCATCACAAACTTCACCCAACAAGCTGATATTGACTTACAAGCCTATTACGCAAATACACTACCCAGAGCAGAAAAAGCACTGAAAGAGGCTGGCTTATTATCAAATATTCAAGGGTCTGGTTTTGATTATTTATTCTCTAATTATCAAGCGCGAGGAATACAAACATTATTAGCTGATTTACCCATAGAAATGGGTTTAACCATTGTTGAATCAGATACCGGGTCAGGCAAAACAGAATTTGCCTTAGCGTATGCCTCTGAATTAATTAAACAAGGGTTTGCAGATGGTGTTGTGTTTGGTTTACCTACCCAAGCAACCGCCAACGGATTGTTTGATCGGATTGGTGAAGCCGCCAACAAATTATTTCCTGATAGCATCGTGACATTAGCGCACAGTAAAGCAAAATACAACGAATCAAAATATCTGATTCCTGATGAAAATGGATTTTTACATCAATCCAATAAACGTGCTTTTTTAGGTTCTATGTCAGTCGCAACAATAGACCAAATTTTAATGGGTGTTTTAGGGATAAAACATCAATTTGTCCGCTCTTTTGGTACGCGAAAATCTGTATTGATTTTAGATGAAATTCATAGTTTTGATGCCTATATGGGGGGGCTGATAGAAAAAGTATTAAAAGGGCAGCATGAAGCCTACGCCAGCGTTATTTTATTATCAGCCACCTTGCCCGTTCAGCTAAAAAGGCAATTGCTAAATACCTATCAAGGCGAAGCAACAAGTGATGCCTACCCATTAATTACCCACGTTAATTTAGAAGGTAAAACACAGCACTTTACTGTTGATGAACAAGCAGAAGAAAAAACAACCCACAATGAACTGTGGATTAACCCCAAGCAATTACCCAACTTAGAACAATGCCAGCAACTTATTGATTGGGCAGAATCAGGGGCAATGGTAGGCGTTATCTGCAATACAGTCAAAGATGCTCAACTTATTTATAGCGTACTATCTGGTAAAACAGAGATGAAAATTGATTTATTTCATGCGCGATACACGGTAGAAGACAGAAGAAAACGTGAAGATGACGTGCTTAATCGATATGGCAAACATGCCAAGCGTAAAGGCAGCTTATTAATTGCCACGCAAGTGATAGAACAATCGCTGGATTTAGATTTTGATGTATTAGTCAGCCAAATTGCCCCCATAGAATTTTTAATGCAACGCATGGGACGATTATGGCGGCACGAGCGCGTAAAAACAGAACTATCGCCACGCTCAGAGTGCATTAAACAGCCCTTATTTATTACCCTATGCCCTAGTTTAGATACTGTAGAACAAAATTTTGAAACCGCTTATGCCGGCAGTGGCTTTGTGTATAAAAATATCCGTGTTCTGTACCGAACGCAAAAATATTTAGAAAATAATCCTCAGCTTGTCTTTCCTGATTGTTATAGAGCCGCCATTAACCATATTCATGGTGAACAAAGTTATGCTGATGAGCCTGAAAAACTAGCGGGTATTGTCGAAAAATTTAATAATGATGAGGATGCTAGTTACTACAGTGCCAAAGGGATTAGCAACCAGTTTTCAGTCCCTTTAAACGATGTTGATCCACGCTCCGCATTATTAACCAGAGAAGGCGAACTATCTCAAGCGGTTGTGTTGTTTAAATCGGATGGTAGCTTGCTACATGGTGGTGATTACAAAGAACAACAAGATAGAGAAAAAAGCACCGTGTCATTATCAAACAAACAAGCCAAAGGCACAAAAGATACAGATAATTATTGTTTTAAAGCGATAATAGATAAAGATATTTTATACAGTGAACTGGGTGTTTATGATGAAACATTACAACAAGAATTGAACAACGATTAATAAAAGGAGCTAACGATATGTATATTTCTTTGGTGGCATTAAAAGCCACCGATAGTTATGAACAACATCAAGCAATTTGGAGCTTATTTCCTGATACACACGAACGAAAGCGGGATCATCTATTCCGGATTGAAAGCAATAATAGCGGTCAGCTTGTTGCATTATTGCAATCAGCAACTGAACCTAAAAGCAGTGTTCAAGCGGAGGTATTGCAAAGTAAAACTTATAAACCAACGCTTTCTGTAGGCGAATACTACAAATTTAAATTAGTCGCTAACCCCACTAAGCGATTAAGTAAAGAAAGAAACGTCATAGAAATTAAAGAGGAAGCCGATCAAATTCAATGGTTACAGCGTAAGTTAGCTGGGGCAAATGTCACTGTCACTGCAATCGAATCAGCTTTAGTCAGTAGTAAAAAAAGCTATAAATCACGCTTTATTAATTTTGAGGGCATTTTGCAAATAACTGATGCCGAGCAAATGTATCGCGCAATGGTGATGGGTGTAGGGCGCAAAAAACACGCAGGGGCAGGTTTGCTGTCATTGGCGAAAACAGGATAAAAGGAAACACTATGTATCAGAAAATATACAACGCCTATTGTCGATTAAGCAAAGGTGACCAAGCTGAATTGAAACGCTGTAATTTAAAAAAACTAGCAGATTCACCCGCATACTTTAGAGTGCTAAAAATGACAGGCTTACAGGATAACGCACAAACCAGCCGTATCTTATTTTTACTAACAGGCATGGATATTGAAACGGAAGATGATAATAAATTTTCAGTTGCCATCGCCCTACTAAATGCAGGTGTAAAAGAAGCACATATTATCCAAATTAGCCGCAGTGGTGAAAATGGTATTGGCTATTTAAAGCGACAACTCATACGCTGTAAAAAACTAGATTTACATAGTCTAGGAAAATTAGCGCAATACTGGGGCGACCATGCACGGCGCAACTTATTAAAAGAATTTATTCTCTCTCAACAAGATTAAAGGAATTTCAAAATGACAACATTTATTAATATACATACGCTTATTTCCCATCCTTCATCTATGATGAACAGAGATGATTCTGGCTTACAAAAAACCGCTATTTTTGGTGGAACAACCCGTAGCCGTATTTCTAGTCAATGTTTAAAAAGAGCGATTAGGCAAAGCGAGATTTACAATAATGCTGTTGAAGAAGTCTCCATACGCACCAATAAATTTGATGAGCTACTAGACCTTTGTAAAAAGGAATTACCAGAAACTGAGCCACAATTAATCGAAGATATTTTACTTAATTTAGGCTCAAAGGTAAAAACAGAAACCAATAAAGAAACCAAAGAAAAAACACGTCATTTTGATGCCGTTCAACCTTACGCCATAGGAGCAATTAGAGAAGCCATTAATATGGTTGAAGCAGGAACAGAACTAAAAGAACTTAAAAAAACCATACATATACCAACTTATGATGTGGCATTATCAGGGCGCATGGATGCCAGTTGCCCTGATCGTAATGTAGAGGCTGCTATGAGTGTTGCTCATAGCTTAACCACACATACTGCCGATATAGAGGTGGATTGGTTTACCGCTTGTGATGATTTAGCAGAGCAAGGTTCTGGGCATATTGGCACAACCGAATTTAGTTCAGGCGTGTTTTATCGTTATGCCTCTATTAATGTAGATTTACTGGCAAAAAACAGCCATAAAACCAAAGCAGAATTAAGCGATATTGTTAATACGGTAATTCGCTGTTTTGCACAAGTGTCCCCCACGGCTAAACAAAAAACCTTTGCCGCGCATAATGTCGCCGATTTTGTCATGGTAACGCAATCAGACCAGCCACTTTCCTTAGCGAATGCCTTTAGAAGCGCCATCAAAAATAAAAGTGACGTCATGGAAGTCTCTATAAAAAGCTTGGTTAATCATTATGAAAAGTTAGTGGTCGCTTATGAATTAAACTCAAAAGCAATCGCATTTGATATGACAGATTCAGTAAATAGCGAGCAACTAACGCTAGTCAACAAGCTAAGTGACATTGTTTTTGTCGATTAAAGGAAGAGGCATGAAAACCTTAATTTTAAAAACGGAGGGGATGTCTGCCTATGGCTTACAAACCTTTGATGTACACCGGAAGATTAATCACTTTCCTACACGCTCTGCCATTATTGGCTTATTAGGTGCAGCATTAGGCATAACACGCGAACAGCATGAACAACTGTATGATTTATCCAAACAATTAAAAATTGCCGTACAAGTTAATCAAGCAGGGCAAAAAATAGTGGATTACCATACCGTGCAAAATTTTCGTAGCCCGATGGGTAAAATACAAAAAGGCACAAAACCTACCTACCGTGAATATTGGTGCGATAGCGAACACTCTTTTGCCATTACAGCAGAAGATGACACCATTGACCGGTTAAGCCAGCATGTTAAACACCCCTTATTTACCTTATTTCAGGGTAGAAAATCTTGCCCGTTAACACGCCCTTTATTTGATAACATTATAGCCAGTAATAACCCTGCCAATGCACTAAAAGAGCAGGGTGGGCAAGGGCAAATTTATAGCGATATATCAGGTGAAAATCAAATTGCCACGGTACAAGTACGAGATTTAACCACCAAAATACCTAGAAAAAGCGCCATGCGTACCGTTTATGTTTGTGCCAGCAGTGGCGGTGACGTATGAACCTATTAATAGATGACTTCATCTCGACAACGGCAGGAAAGATTTCTTTAAAAGAATTACTCACCTCTGATGCTGATTATCAATTGCAATACGCCTTTGATGAAATTCAACTCGCCATGTTGCAATTATTAGCCTCATTATCTACCGTGGTTCTAAAACCGAGTTTAGATGAATTAAAAAATTATCTAAAGCAGGGTTTAACACCAGAACAGTATGATGTAGCCTTAGCAAAAGTAGAAACAGAATGGTTTGATGAGGCGCGTTTTATGCGCTCAGATTTTCCAGAGGGCGAGAAAACAGCAGAAGCCCCCATTACAAAAATGATTTCAGGGATTGAATGTGGCACATCAGCGAATGCATTAGGATTATTTTCAGAGGTGGAACAAGCAGATATTATCTGCTCTGATTGTACGCATGTGCTTAATTACAATTTACACATGAATATAAAAGGTGAATATTTCGGACCAACAGGGGCAACAGGTATTAGAGGTGGCGGTGCATTATCAACATTAATTGCGGGTAAAAATTTAAAAACAACTATTTTAGCAAATACCATAGCGGTTGATTTATTTGACTCACTCCGAGAAATAGAAGCCCCTAATAATCAATTAATGTGGCAAGAGCCCATTCAAGGTGATATTTATTATGCTCACCAAATTGGTTTGGAGCGTGGCTTATTTGCACTGGCGTACCATATTCATTTTTCAGTAGTTGATAAGAGCTGTCTTTGTAATGTTTGCGGTCATAAATCTTCTCAATCGGTTAAAGAGTTTAGCCGCTTAAAATATAAAGGTAGCTATGGCTCCATTAAAAAAGGGCGTGATGCGAATGCAAAATGGTGGCCTCATCCATTTACCCCAACCACCACAAAAGAAGAGGGGACTTTTGCTGTTTGTGCCAGAGACCAAAACTGGCAAAGCTGGCAGAATTTTGCATCGTATATTATTGGCAAAGAAACAGAAAAAAGCTTATCAACCCCAGCATTTATTATTAATCAATATAGAAAATTAAAAACAGGCGGCGGTAATTTATTAATTGGTGGAAATATTGCAGACCAAGGCTCTATTACAGGACGTATTTACGATTTATATTCCATGCCAGAACATTGGGATACCGAAAAACTAGCACGGGTAGAAAAAGTAATAGATACGGGGCTGCAAGTAAAAGATAAATTATCACAAGCATTGAAT
>JAQRMR010000118.1 GCA_028599115.1 Methyloprofundus sp. | reverse complement strand
CAGAAATATACTTAAGAAAAATCAATCCCAAGACAACATGCTTGTATTCAGCCGCATCTATATTTTTTCTGAGCTTATCAGCCGATTTCCACAGCTGTTTTTCCAGTGATTCTTCTTGTACGTCTTTCTTCTTTGCCATTGTGTCTCCGTTTATTTTATTTCGCCATCGGCAGGTGATTGTTTTGAGGTGCTAACACCTAGCTCACCCGACGAAAACCGCTCTGCGGTTTTTGGTCTAGTGAAGCGACGTGTTATGTTGCTTTGGCTTCAACCGCAGAGACAATTTCCTGCATGAATTCACCAGAAGGAATTTTTCTGCTTCGGTCTACATCCAAAGAAACAACCTTCCAGCCTTGGTTTAAAGCATAAAGCAAAGGACCTGATTTATTGGCATCGAAGGTAATCACTGGGCTGTTTTTTGATCTCCATGCCAACTCGATATCGGCCTCTTGCTTGAAAAGTATCTGTGTTTCTTTTCTCTTCTCAAGAGTGCCATATTTAGAAACAAGCTTAGTTCTCAGCAATGATTCACTTTCATCAATAAAACGCCCAGCCCCAAACCCCGAAGACCTTTGATGCTCTTTTGGAAATAGATCACTGTAAAATCCGAATATCGAATCCTCTCGCACTGTAGATATTAATGCATCTAATGCGAATTCCTTGATATATTGCTTATTCTCATTCACTAGCTGTTCGATCTCATATTTTCCGTGTGTTGTTATACACAACTCATATCGGTTTGCTGGGAAGTAATACATAAGATCAATTTCATTATCAGCTAAGTAGTTCCACAGATTATTATCAAGAAATATTCGCATACTGTCTCCTTGAAACATAAAAAGTTATTATCTCGATCACGTTAACTTTACGTCAACAAAAAAATAAACAAAATAACAGCCGCTAGCCCTATAGTGCTCAGCTAGATAACATATATTATTTACAAGATAAGTTGGTCTGATTAACAAAACATAAGCACATCCTAGCGTTTTTCCTTAACTTAATGGCAATGATACGGGAGCGGGATTAGCTGACATTTGACACTACTTCCAAATCCCCACCACATTCGTAAAATCATCCGTCCAATGTTGCATATCAAAATACAAAGCGGGTTTTTGCCAGCGCGCTAAACCTTTTTGGTATAAAGGCGCTAAACTTTGCTCTGTTTTTGCAAATACAAACCAGTCGGTTGCTACCACTAAAGGCGCTGCTTTTTTAGGTTTGAATTCCTGTATTAAGGCCGCGTAGTTTAATTGCCGTGCATGATCGGCTAATACTTTCTTTATCGCTAAATGCCGATTGGTAATATGAAATGCCAAAATCCCTTTAGGGCTTAATTTGCTCATGTATAAGTGCAAAGCTTCTTGGGTTAATAAATGCGTCGGTACTGAGTCCGAGCTGAATGCATCAATCACCAACAAATCAAACTGCCCTTTATTTTCCTCTTGCAATGATAACCGAGCATCACCGACAATCATCGCTGCTTTCGGCGTACACTGGCTTAAATAAGAAAAGTACTGCGGGTCTTTAGCAACATCGACGACAACAGGGTCAATTTCATAAAATTTCCATTCTTGCTTAGGCTTAGCGTAACAAGCCAATGCTCCCGCACCTAATCCAACAACACCCACTTTCCATTGCGCATTTTCATTATCGTAGATTTTAAATAACTGCCCCATTGGTCCGGGACGGCTGTAATAAGTCAACGGCTCTTGGCTATGTTTTCCGGTTCTTTGCGCACCGTGCTTAGTCGTGCCATGGAATATCTCTTTATAACGCTCTGGCTTCCCCTGCTCATCCATTAATACGCTGTCACGTACGGACAACACACCAAAAAACGTGCGTTCTTTATAGACTGTGTTGGACATGATATTACGCAAACCAACAATACTAAAAATAATGATGCCCGTTAATAAAGCCAAACTCACGGCTTGTTTCCGATAGGCGTAGCTTAAACCAACAAATAAAATTAAGGCTGTACCAATATGATCCATGTAGCTGCCTAAATCAACTGCGGCTAAATAAGCCACCAACACAAAGAGAATCAATAACGCAGGAAAAGCAGCATGCTCGGCTTTATCTAACCATGATTCGCCTTCAGGGCTAGGACGCAATAATAAAGCAGCAATAATCATTAGCGGGTATTCATAAATACCATTAAAAATAAATGGCGCGACAAAGCTATTAAACATCCCGCCCAACATGCCTGCAAAAGACATAATCAGATAAAACAAAGTAAGGTATTGCGTGTGTGGGCGATGTTTTGCCAATTCCCCATGACAAACCATCACTGCCAAAAAGAATGATGTTAAATGCAAAATTAAATCAAACCAATAAGGCAATAAAGCGGGATTGATAAAAGAAAAAGCAAGAAAAGGCAATAAAACAACGGGCTGAACCCATAGCGCAATACGCTGAATACTCTCTGCCCAGCGTGAGAATACCAAAACAAAGGATAATAAATACAGCGTTAAGGGAATAATCCACAATAAGGGAGCAGCAGCAATATCGGTACTGACAAAGTTGGTTAAGCCAAGTAGTAAGCTAGAAGGCACAAATGCTAGCGCTAACCAGTGAGCCTTCGTGACTAAAGACGGTGCTTCAACGGGTATGAAACTTTCATCTTCTTCACTATCTCCAACGGCTTGGTAATTTCTATAAAAATAAGCGCCACAAGCAATGATCGCCGCTAATAAAAGCAGGTAAACAATACTCCAACTACTTTGCTGTTCCGCCAAGCCTATATTCGGCTCAATAATAAAAGGATAGCTGAGTAATGCCAGCAAGCTACCAATATTACTTGCTGCATATAAATAATAGGGATCATGACTAGTATGATGGCCAACATGCGAGAACCATTTCTGAATTAAAGGCGATGTGGTTGAAATCAAGAAAAAAGGTAAGCCGATAGAAACAAATAACACGCCTACTAGCCAAAAAGTTGGATTGCTATCGGTGGGCGGCGTCATTATTTCTGGTAAAGCCACCGGTAAAGCAATTAAGCTGATTAAGATTAATACACCATGCACTTGGATCTGACGTAATTGCGAGAGTTTAGTGGATAAAAAATGTGCGTATAAATAACCCACAAATAGCAGCATTTGGTAAAACACCATACAGGTATTCCATACTGCTGGCGAACCGCCTAATAAAGGTAGCAATAATTTACCAAATAAGGGCTGCAAAACAAACATCAAGGAAGCACTGAGAAACAGCGTTCCTGAAAAAAGAAAAATCAAAAGAAGACTACGGTTTGATTGAATTGTTGCGGACTCAGGCATGGTAAAGGAAAATCAGGTGTTAATAAAAAGCCACGGTATTTATTCAATACCGTGGCTCTAGGCATAGTTCTATTACTCGTGTTTACTTCAAGCTACTCATATACTCTGCTAATGCTTTTATTTCATCATCAGAAAAGCCAGCTGCAATAGATCCCATCATTGGGTTTTTGCGTGTTTTATTTTTGAAATCACGTAACTGTTTTACTAAATATTTTGGCTGTTGCCCTGCAAGGCGTGGTGTAACGCCCATGCCTTGAGCATTGCTGCCATGACACCCAAAACACATGCCACTAGCTAGCTCTTTGCCTTCTTGAATCAATTGTTTTTTCTTACTTCCAATGCTTTTATTTTTTAAGGAAGCAAAAAAAGCCGCTAAATTATTAATTTCAGCATCACTTAGACCTTTAGCCATATTATTCATCATTCCGCCTTTTCTAACGCCACTACGAAAAGAACGTAATTGATTAGCAATATAAGCTGGCTTCTGTCCTGCTAAACTCGGTATATTGCTTGTTTGGCTATTGCCATCTTGTCCATGACAGCTCAAACACATTTTTGCTCTTTGCTTACCCGCATTAATATCCACTGCAGCTAAAGAATTTTGCGCTAAACCTAGCGCCAATAATACAAAAGCAAAACTTAATTTATATTGTTTCATTGCTCGTCTCCTGAATCTCATTATAAATTTTCTACACTACCAACGTGGTCATTATAGGAGTATTCAATAGATATGAAAGTTTTTAGCTTTAATTAAACAAGCAACTCCCTTATCAATACTGCTAATCTTTATAATTATTATCCCACTCAGGCGGCAAAGGCATTCTTAAACTCACTGCAAAAAGCTCATTATGCTTAGCAAAAGCCGGATCACTTTGAATGCGCTGCACAGCATCTTGAATATACGTATCAGGGTTATCATTCCAAGCAATAATAGACCCTGATGTTTTATGTGCACCTGGTGAAACTTCGGCAACTGCAATCGGAAAATCAATACCATTATAATTATAATAAATCGTCATGATTTGCTTGCCCATAAGACCTTGCTGATAACCTTTATTACAGCTCATATTGGTACCAAACAGCGCTGTTACCTGACAACCAATAGGCAGTTTATTGCCTAATTTATTCGCTATGATTTTTAAAGCATTAGTTGAGGCTTCTATCATGGCACTATTAACACTACCAACATCCTTTCGGTCAAACCCTCCCACCTGCTTTCCTGAAGATAAACGAATAATAGTCCGTTTGGCTCGCCCTTCCGCCGTATCACTTTCAATGACTTCACCTGTTTCAAAATTCTGTATTTGATAAGTCATTAAAACGGTGTAATACAAAAAGTTTTTATAGCTCCGTCTAAACTCTTCGACTCCAAAACTTAAATTGATGGTTAATCCATAATCTGCATTAAGCTCTTCCCCTATTTCTATTTGCCCTTCATCCCGCGTTAAACCAGAAGCTTGGTATCTTAACTCGGCTTGTTTTCCCTTTTGTGCAGTATCTCGGTTAACCACCTTAAAGCGCTTTAACTTAGCTAGTTCGGCCAGCATTCTTTCAGTTAAATTTGGGAAGTTAATTGCTTGAGGGCAAGCTTTATTTTGCAAGCAAGCACTTTTTCCCGGCTCCACGTCAACACGTAAAACAAGTTTCTTATAATTCTCTTGGCTGTAATTTTGCGGTAAGCTAACTTTTCCTTCTGCCCCACCTTCAAAATCAGCGCGTGTTAAAGTCGCTAACGAGGGGTTAATTTGAATTCCCAATTGATTTCTAGGCTTACTGCTTGTAGCTGAGCAAGCCATTAAACTTACGAAACTAAGATAAACAATTATTTTTTTCAAACACATAACTTAATACCTATAAAGTGAAAAAATCACTCTATTAATGATTCCTTAATTTCCAAACTTCACCCTACCCTACAAAGCGAAAGAGAGGTGAAGCAGTTTATGTTATAACAAGTTACTTTCCAAGAAGCGTAATACTTTCTTCATAGCGGTTATGATCTTCAATCATAAGGCGCAATGCCAACTGTGTATAATCAAGCTGATCTTTTGCCGTATTAATTGCTTTCAAACTAGAAATAATCGCAAAAGGATTGGTCACATACTCATTAATATCGAAAGTTAAAATACCTGCTGCCATTTTAGCGGCTTCCATTGAGTATTCCAATGCAACGGCTAGTTCATTGACACTATTTTTAAGGAAAACTGCATATTCAGCTTGCTCTTCAGCAGTCAAATTATTGATCGCTTTTTGCTCAGCCTCAGCACCTTGTGTTTTTCTAATATCTTCTAAGCGAGTTGCGACATTACTACTGCTTAAGCGCTCATCTTGCTGTAATTTAAGTGCCAGTGTTTTTTCATACGTTCCGGCAATTGAGCTGGTAATTAAATCACCTGATGCCGTACCCGTTATAGCAACTTCAGTTGAAGGTTTATCAGCTGAATCAAACTTTTTCTGATTTGCAGTTCTAAAGTCATTGGGGTCTTCTATTTTTACTTCTTTACTTGCGCACCCAGTAAGCAACAAAGCACCCAATAATAGCGCTCTTGACAATGTTTTTATTATTTTTTTCATTGTAGAACTCCTAGCTTGAAAACAAGGCTCATATCCAACCTCATAAATATTAATGGTATCACATGTTATCAGCAAAGAAACACAGCATCACAGCAATCATATATTGATGATCCAACACCCCTGCACTTTCCCGAATACTATGCATCGCCCACATCGCACCACCTACATCAACCGTGCGTATGCCTAATTTTGCCGAAGTCATTGGTCCTATGGTGCTGCCACAAGGAATATCGGTTCGATGTGAATACTGCTGATAAGGAGATTTTGCTTGCTCGCACCAATTGATAAACATTGCAGCGGAAACAGATTCAGAACTATAGCGTTGATTTGCATTAAGCTTAATCACCGGGCCTTTATTCACATAAACTCGGTGTTCAGGCTCGTAAGCAGCAGGAAAGTTAGGCTGATACGCATGTGCCATATCAACACTTAACATAAAGCTTTGCGCTAATGCTCGCTTGTATTCTTCTGTTGATAAAGACTGCGCTAAGGCAATGCGCTCTAAAATATCGGATAAAAAGCTGCCATCTGCTCCTTTCGTACTTTCACTGCCTACTTCTTCATGGTCAAAAAATGCACAGACCGAAGTATTACCAGAACTCAATACTTTTTCATCCAACAAAGCTTGCAAACCAGCATGACAAGAAGCTAAATTATCCAGCTGGCTATCCGCATAAAATTCTTGCTCTGCCCCCCAGAAACTACCTTTTTGTGTATCGTAAACATTCAGTTCCCAAGTAATAATTTGTTCTGCGGTAAAACCACATTGAGAGATCAATAATTCCGTAAACACGGCATCGGGAATTTGTTCTTTACTACTGATGGAAAAAATAAGCGGCAATTCATTTTGCTTGTGTAATTTCAAACCTTCTTCATTCACCTTTCGATTCATGTGAATGGCTAAATTGGGCAGGCGTAATAAGGCTTGTTTAAAGTGTACCAGCTCTGTCGCGATAATCCCTGATTCAGTACGATAACTAATCCTACCAGCAAAGCTTAAATCCCGATCAGTAAACGTCGCTAAAATAGGCCCACCATAAACTTCAACTGCCATGCGTAATAAACCACCGGCTTTATGCAATGCATGAGGTTTTACGCGTAAACCAGGTGAGTCTGTATGTGCACCAATAATTTTATAGCCTGTTTCAACTAATGACTTTGTACCAGCAATAAAAGCAATAATGGAAGAGTCATCTCTAATCACATAATAACGTCCTCCCTTTTTTAATTGCCAAGCGTCTGTTTCTATTAGCTTAGTAAAATTTTTATTAATTAACTGCTGTTCCATCGTTGCCACAGCATGCCAGGGGCTTGGGCTGGCATCTATAAAATCTAATAAATTTTGTACTGTCTGTTGTGGCTTCATAAGGCGTGTAGCTCCAATGCTGCTGAGTTAATGCAATAACGTAAACCTGTTGGCTGTGGCCCATCCGTGAAAACATGTCCTAAGTGCGCTGCACAATTTGCACAAGTAACTTCAACACGTGGCATTGCCAAGCTTAAGTCTGATATTTCTTTTATCGCTGACTCATTAATTGGTTGCCAAAAACTTGGCCAGCCAGAGCCAGAATCATATTTTGTGTCCGAATTGAATAAAGCGGCAGCACAGCATTTACAATGATAAACACCGGCTGTTTTACAATCGACATATTTCCCAGTAAAAGGTGCTTCTGTTGCGCTGCAGCGGCAGATATTAAATTCTTCTGGACTGAGTTTCTCGCGCCATTGCGCTTCGCTTAGTTTTTCTTGTGTCATGATTTATTCTTATATTATTGTCTTTAAATACTTTAAGCTGCTAAATGTTTTGTTTTTAGCCCCGATAAAATTAATACAAAAACATACACTGCAATCGATGCCGCGATCCATAAAGCTAAATTCATTGCCCTATCTATCAAGCCCCAGTGTAGCCATAATTCTGTATCAACAAAATGATATAACAATGAAGTCATTGCCGTTGTGGCTAAAATAATGCGCAAACTATAAATTCGCCAGCCCTTAGCAGGTTGGTAGACTCCTGTTTTTAATAAAGTTGCTAGCAATAAGCTGGCATTAAAAAAGGCACCTAATGATGTTGCCAAGGCTAAGCCAGCATGCGCCAAAGGAAAAACTAAAGCAATATTAAACACCATATTTGCCACCATCGCATAAATACCAAAACGTACTGGCGTTTTCATATCTTTACGCGAGGTAAACCCAGGCACTAATACTTTTACCAAAATAAAGCCCAGTAAACCTAAAGAATAAGCCATTAAGCTGCGCCCTGCCATCATGACATCGTAAGCTTTAAATTCATTATATTGGAATAAAGTCGAAACCATCGGCTCGGCTAACATCATCAAGCCTAGTGAAGCAGGTATGCCTATTAATAGGACTAATTTAAGCGCCCAATCTAATGATTTAGAAAAAGCCTCGGCATCATCAGCAGCATGGTTTTTAGAAAGGCTAGGTAAAATGACGGTTGCTAATGCAATACCGAAAATACCCAATGGGAACTCCACTAATCTATCGGAATAATAAAGCCAAGAAACACTACCCGCAGTTAAAAATGAAGCAATTAAGGTATCTAATAAGAGGTTAATCTGGGTGATTGATACGCCAAATAACGCAGGAACCATCAGCTTCAAAATACGACGCACACCGGAGTCTTTAAAACCAAATTGCAATCTGGGAATCAGCCCAAGCCGATATAAAGCAGGGAATTGAAATAATAACTGTACTGCTCCCGCAATAAATACCCCCCATGCAAGTGCCACTATAGGATCAGGCATTAATGGTGCTAACCAAATAGCTGCTGCAATTAGAGAGATATTTAAAAAGACAGGCGTAAAAGCAGGGACAGCAAATTTACCAAAAGAATTTAAAATACCTCCCGCAAATGCAACCGAGGAAATAAAAAACAGATAAGGAAAAGTAATACGTAACATTTGCACCGCTAAATCATATTGCTTACCTTCCCATGCAAAACCCGGTGCAAACACCATAATTAAATAAGGAGCAGCTAGCACACCAGCAATCGTGGTCAACATTAATATAAGTGCTAAGGTTCCTCCCGTTTTATTAATAAACTGACGCAAAGCTTCTTTACTACCCTGCTCCTTATAATCGGATAAGACGGGGACAAACGCTTGCGCAAAAGCGCCTTCTGCAAACAATCGGCGTAAAAAATTAGGTATTTTAAATGCCACAAAAAAAGCATCGGTTCCTGAGTCTACCCCAAATAAACGAGCAAACATCATGTCTCTAATAAACCCTAATATCCGCGATATCATTGTCATGCTACTGACAACTGCGGTAGACTTAAATAATTTACGACTCAAAGCAAACTTCCCTAGCATTAAAAGATTGACAATCATATCATTTGAAAGGAAAATACCTCATTTAAAAATAATCATCGCAATCATTGAGGCATCATGGCTAATACAGCTCAAGCAAAAAAACGTGCTCGTCAAGCAGAAAACAACCGCGTTCGTAATGCGGGTCAACGTAGCAAACTACGTACATTCATTAAAAAAGTTCTAACTGCAATTGAAGAAGGCGACGTAGAAAAAGCAAAAGCTGCTTATGTTACTGCTTGCCCAGTTATTGATGGAGCTGTTAACAAAGGCATTCTTCATAAGAATAATGCAGCAAGAAGTAAAAGCAGACTAAATACTAAGATTCGCGCTATGGCGTAATTAACTCCTTAGTGTGTTAGTCTAAAATACCAGACAATCTATTTAGGTTGGTCTGGTATTTTTTTGCCTAAAATTCATTCATTTCGGGGATCGCTATGTCATCTACAAAATTACGCTGGGGTATTTTAGGCGCTGCGCGCATTAATCAACAGCTCATGCCTGCCATTGTTTCTGCTAATAATAGCGAGCTAATCGCCATTGCCAGCCGCCGCCCTAATGCTGCTGAGGAAACATTAAAAAAATACGCGCCTCACGTTACCAATGTGCGCATTTATAAGGCACCCGAAGAATTATTAGCCGATAATGATATTCAAGCTGTTTACATTCCTTTAGCAACCGAAGAACATGCAGAATGGACTTTACGCGCCATTGCAGCAGGCAAGCATGTTTTATGTGAAAAGCCGATGGCATTACATGCGGCAGATATTGAAGCGATTGCAACTGCCAGTAAAGAAAAAAATGTAAAAGTGATGGAAGGCTTTATGTATCGCTTCCACCCACAATTTCAACGCATTCAAGAAATCATAAAATCAGGAATTATTGGTGAAGTGCGCTCCGTGAGAACTCATTTTGCTTACCCTATGCAGCCTGCCCGGCTTTATCGTATTGAGCGCCCTATTTCTCAAGGTGGCGGCGCAATGTGGGATATTGGTTGCTATGCCATCCATGCTGCTCGCTCTGCCTTTGGTGATATTAAAGCTCAATCTGTGACTGCTTTAGCACACTCAAATGAGCATAATGCAGATATAAGCAGTAGTGGCATTATTGCTTTTGGCGATGGTCGATACGCACAATTTAACTTCAGCTTTCAACATGCACGTCGTGCTGAGTTTGAAATCATTGGCACAACAGGCGGTTTAAAGTGTGAGAATGTTTGGGCTAAGCAAGAGGATAGTGCGCAAATTTCTTATTGGAGCAATAAAGAAGGCGAGCAATCAGAAACAATCAAAGCGACTAACCATTTTCAATTAGAGGTAGAGCACTTCTCTGATTGTGTGTTAAATAATACCTCACCTGCTCTTTCTTTAACGGATGCAAAAGAGAATTGCTTAGTAATTAATGCTGCATTGGATTCTGCTAAAAGTGGAAAAGTAGCTCATTTAAAGTAAATAATTGTATAGTTTCACCACGTTATACTAGATAATTTAAAAATAGAGGACAGCCCTGATAACCTATTAAAACTTTCACCACAAAGGAATTAATATGTCCCAAGGCTATCACACGAATGCAA
>JAQRMR010000117.1 GCA_028599115.1 Methyloprofundus sp. | reverse complement strand
TTCATATATATCAAGTATGCGTTTTTCAAAATCAATTCCATTTTCAATACGACCTAGCACCTCATCAGATGCGCCAAATACGCCATCGAATAAATTGAATTTTTCAGTTAATAGTTCCAGAACTCTTCTATCGGCTTCATTGCGTTTATTTAGAAAGTTAATAACAACTACATCATGTTTTTGTCCATATCGATGACAACGGCCAATTCGTTGCTCGACTCTTTGTGGGTTCCAGGGTAAGTCGTAATTGATAATGAGTGAACAAAATTGCAGATTAACTCCTTCGGCTGCCGCTTCTGTGGCAATCATTATTTCGGCATTGGATTTAAAATAATCAATTAAGGCGCTGCGTTTATCTATCTGTGCTGAGCCAGTGAGGTGGTCTGATCCTTGGTTCGCAAGTTTCCACTCGCTGTATATCGTTTGCGCTTGAGGTGATTGATTTGTTCCGCTAAAGGTGACCGTTTTATCAGCAAATCCATGATCGTTCAGGTAACTGGCCAGGTATTCCTGAGTTCTGCGTGATTCGGTAAAAATAATGACTTTTTTTGCCGCCCCCATTTCCTGCATTTTTTTAAAACCCACGTCAATGGCTTGTAATAAGGCTTTAGCTTTGCTGTCTTCCTTTATGTTATTAGCGCTTGAAATGTATGATTCAATTTCTGCAATTTCTGCATTTATTTTTTCAACATTGTGTTTGATTTCAGTTTCTTCTTCATCCATTAAAAAGGGAAGGGCTTCATCGTCCAGATAATCATCTTCAAGATCATCGTCCTCAATGAGCTGAGCAATAAAGTCATCATCATTTAACTTTTTATCCCGTAACAGCTCAAGCCTTGTTTTGATGGCTTGCAGTGTGTTTACAACTGCATGTGATGATGATGCTAATAACTTTCGTAAAATTAAAGAGGTGAGATGTCTGTGCGTTTTTGGTAATGAATAAGAATCTTCTTTTTGTAGAAAAGCCGATATAGCATCATATAAGGCTTGTTCTTGATCTGTTGGGTTAAAAGGTTGAGTTATTGTCTTTCGTTCTGTATAGGGTACGTATTCAAGCACATGCTTGCGTAATGTACGATGCACGAAGGTATTAAGTCTGGCAGATAACTCTGGCAAGTCGCCTGCTGAATTCATATATTGTTTACGGAATGCTTTATCGTCACCAAATAAGTGCTCATCAATAACAGTTGATAAGCCATATAATTCAATCAAAGAATTTTGTAGAGGCGTTGCTGTCAGTAGTAGTTTTTGTCTACCATCAAAAGCTCGCTTTAATGCCTGCCCCATTTTGTTTTTTGGTCGGTGAGCATTTCGTAACTTATGGGCTTCATCAATAACAATGAGATTCCAAGGTATGGTGAGTAGTTCTTCTTCAAGCCTAGCTGCATAGTGGTAAGACATAATGATGATTTTCTTTTCAGCTAGTGGATTGTAAACCCCGTTTTTTTGATATTTACGCGTGGTGGGGGCATCAAGAATTATACTTGGAAGATTGAATTTTTCCTGAAGCTCGGCTGCCCATTGTCGTCTTAAAGAGGCAGGGCAGATAACCATTAAGTGTCGTTTTCTTTCGGCCCAATACTGACTAAGTACCAGTGCCGCTTCAATAGTTTTTCCTAAACCCACTTCATCCGCGAGTATTACGCCTTTGTTAAGCGGGTTTCTTAATGCAAATAGTGCGGCTTCTATTTGGTGGGGGTTAAGATCTACCGATGCATCAAATAATGACTGAGATAAGCGATCTACTCCAGTAGCAGCATGTTGCAATGTAAGTGCATGGGCGTAGTATTTTGCGTGGTAATCAGTAATCACTATTTAGCTTCCTTGACATCATTGTTAAAGTAATAAAATTGTAATGAGAAAAGGTTAAAGAGTCGTATCTGCTACTTACCCTTTGAAGACAATAAAGGTTTAAAAACAAACTTAGTTTTTTAGGTTTACTTCTACACCCCTTATAAATCATGCCTTTTATACCCTAAAAAGTATTTTCAAATTTTAGTTATTTTTTAGAGCATTTTTAAGATGCCTAAAAGTAAGTTAAGTTTTCACTAAGATTTGAACTAAAAATTTAGGACACAACCCTCAGTATTTTCATGCCTTATAGCTCAGATCATAAGTTCCTAAGACATGTTAACAACCTTTTCTTAACGCTTATATTTTTTCACCATATTAAAACCATCCTTATTGTGATTGTCTTTGGTTCGCTTAATACCCAGTGCTTGTAATCGTTTAGCAAAGTTATTTTTACCTAGTGTTCTATAGCCATTATCGAGGCAATACACCTTATATTCAATATAAACATCTGATAAGTAGCAAATGCTTATCTCACAGGATTCGTAAATCAGCTCGTCTAAAAATAAGGCAACATTATCTGTCTCTTTAATAAATCTTGCTTTAAATTTATGGCATTCTTGCGATATAAAAATATCTTCATTGGCAATAACACGCTCAGCTCCTGCAATAATCCAGTTAAGCACACCTGCTTTATTGGCTAATATTTTATTATGTAATGATTTGTCCTGCTTATCATCCGCTATTGTTTTACTAAACGGTATAATCAAAATACGCCGATAAAACCCGTGCGTATGTTCAATATTAGCATTATCCAGCCGATTAACATTAAAGATAAGCTTTGCATAACCCGACATTGTAAACGGCTGTCCATAAGGTAAGCGAGCCTCTATTGGCTCACCGCTAGCAAGTGTTTTAAACATGCCTGCATCAATTTTTGATAGTTTTATATCTGTTCCATAATTTACAATTTTATCTTTGATTTTTGCCCGAAAATATCCATTACCATCAGTTAGGCTTTCAAGTGAGTAATGAGATATATTTTCATCACCAATTAAGCCGTTTATCACTTCAAAAAGAACACTTTTTCCATTTGCCCCTGTACCGTATAAGAAAAATACCTTTTCCAGCTTCAAGCCTTTAATAAATAAATAACCACAAGTTTCCTGTAGAGTACGTTGTGTCTCTTTATCGGGCAATACATCATCCAAATACTGTTGAAAGATGACGTTACGTTCTTTAGGCTCATAATTAAAAGGAAGTTGGTGAGTTAAAAAATCACGATAATCAAAATCCTTAATTGTTACACCGCTACTTTTTAAGACTAAAGTGCAATTACTTAAATTAATCATTGATTGCGGTGTGCAGTATTTATCGGTAAAGAAACCATCCTGTATTGCCTGGTCATAGAGCTGGTCTATAAACTTACTGTCCTTTGCTTTGATAGGTGGGTAATTTTGTTTTATCGCAACCTCTTTCAAAAAGTTTTTTAACTCGCCTTTATTTAAGCTAATCCACATACTGCCTGTGTAAATATAGAAAAGCCCAGAATCTAGTGCTAAATGCCAGTTATTATTTTTTGCCGACTTCATAAGCTCATCAATAATGGCTACTTTATAATTGCTTTGAGTTGGTGGATTATCACCACCATTAGCATTTTGTGATGGTTCCCAGCCTAACGCGCTACATACTTCATGAAAATCTACAGGCTTTATTTTTGCCAAAAGATTATTCAAGGTATGGCGCTTTATTTTTGTAATTGACTCTTCTTTTAATGCTCCTACATTGGGCTTAATGTGAGAAATATCTTCATTATCAACCTGTTCAATTTCATTGTAAAAATCATCTCGCTTATCCTCTAAGCTCATTTTCTGCACTCCCTAGCAATATCATTAATAGTTTCTTCCGCCTTGAGCACACGCTGCTGGTCATTAGAAGAAAGCGGTTCATTATTGATTAATTGCCTGATAGCAAGACAAAGAATGATTGACTCATAAGCGAGTCTGTCAAAGAGTTCATACTTATTGAATTTAGGTGGTTTACTTCCTTTTTTATACGTTGGGTTGTCTGGCATTAAATCAGCTAACGTTAATCCTATCGCTGACACAATGGGTTCAACTTCGCAGCCTGCAAAACAATGGATTAATATTTTCCCATCATCTGTCTGTTTAATTGCTAGTGAAGGGCTTTTGTCTTGGTGAGCAGGGCAGCAAGCAAGCCATTTACCGTCGCCTGTTCTTCTTGCTTTATCCAGACTAGTCAATAATTGATCAATAGTCATGACTAAAGCTCTTATGATATTGAGTTTTGTTTTTCAACACAGATAAAAAACTCTGCCTCGTCAACTAGAACTCGTCGCCCAACACGCTTAAAAGCGGTCGCAAAGCCATTGGTTTTTTCATTGAAAATTAAATGACGTAATCCACCCTGCGGTGGCCAGTCATGATATTCATTCCATTTAGGAACAGGGATTAATTTTTGGTTCTTTGGTGATGTATCAGTCATATTTGCCTCTTAAATTCAGTTTCGATGAATCACCGTTAATTGTTGCTACTTACGGCTTGAAACAAATTTTAAGGGCTGTTTTTTCCCGAGGTTTCCCAGTGGGAATGTGGGAATCACTACTGGGAAAGGCTGCTGGGAATAATTTTAACTTTTAGGGGTTGACATCATTTTTCCACTCGCCTACCTTGTTCTGAATCCTTTTTTTTGATAATTCACCTTCCAAGTTAGCTGTTCTCCATTTAATTCCAGGTTTTTTGCCACTTGAATAATGATCAATAATTGGACTACCACGTTCATTTTTATACCTTTTAAGTATTGTAAAAAATTCACTCCCACCCGGATTATTGTTTTCTGACCACATTTCAAATAGCCATTTATCAATATCTCGATTTTGCCCCCTCAGGTTGAGAGAAGAATCATTAGAACTTGATTTTTCTGGTATAACTTTAAAGGTGGCCGCACTACAAAAAAGAAACTCTGGCTCTACACCACATCTCAATGCAATAGCTTTCAATTGAACTCTGGAAAGAATGAATTTACCCGTGCTTTGTAAAAACTCCTCTCGCCCTAAGGCTAATTTTTCACCAAGAATCTTACGTATTCCTATCATTTTTTCTGGTGGATAGTTTTCAGCAATAAACTGATGTTCAAGAATATTCAAAGCACAGTTGCCAACCTCTGAAAAATCCGTGTCTTCCCAGCTCCCGCAACGATATGGCTCCTTCTCACACCATAATGCAGCAGCCGTAAATAGGTCAAACCCATCTTTTAAAGCCCAAGTATTGTAATTCATCATAAATCTCCAAATATTTTAGCGTTCATAGACTCAACTACGCTTGATACATGACCGTCAGAAAGATGAGCATAGCGTTTAACCATTGCTAAAGTCTTATGCCCCAGCACCTCTGCAATCTCAGCTAGTGATGCTCCATTCATAGCTAAATAACTAGCCGTGCAGTGTCGCAAATCGTGCCAATGAAAGTTACTTATTTCAGCCAAATCCAACGCATCATTAAATGGTCGTCTTAAATCAATTGGTTTTTCTGGATTCTTACCAGGAAATAACAAGTCAGTATCCATCCGTCTAACTTTACTATGTGCTTGCAGTAACTCTAGTGCATGACCAACTAATGGAACACGTCGCCGATCTCCATTTTTAGTGTCATGCAAAATAATATAATTGTCTTTCAAGCTTACATCTGACCACCTTAAGCCCATAAGCTCTCCCTGCCGCATCCCTGAGCTAAGCGCAAGAGTCACACACATGTAAAGCCAGTCATTTGAAGACTTCTTGCACGCTTGCAACATTTTAATGCGCTCATCAACATCCAGAAATCGTACTCTACCGCGAGACTCTTTGGGCTTCTTAACTTTGCGCATAGGCGAATCTTCCAGCCACTCCCATTCATTAACTGCAATTGTAAATGTATGGGATAAAGCAGCCATGTACCTAACAACTGTTGCCGGACTTCTCTTTGTACCTCGATAGGTTTCACCCCTTGCTAGTTCATCTCGGTATTGAACAATCAAGGATGGAGTAATATCAGCTAACAGATAATGACCTAAATGTGACTTCCACCATTCAAGTTGTTGTGTTTGTTTTGATGCTTGCTTTGGCTTAGTCGGTAATACATCTTTAATATATCGATCAACCATTTCAGTAAAAGTATGCTTCTTTGCTTCTGCTGTTTTAAAGTGCCTACCTTCTCTTATTGCCGCTTCAGTATGCTGCGCCCATTTCTTTGCGTCTGTAAGCCTATCAAAACTAGCAGTTTGAACTGGATAGCCTTTTAGCCTAACCCTTACACGATAGCTTGTCTTACCCTCTTGGCTGGTATGTTTATTAATTGATGCCATGATGATTCTCCTGTTGGGATAACCATTGACTTTTGATATGCTTATAAATAGCCATTACTTTAACTCCGTTATAGTTAAAAAGTGGTCAGGGTTATGGAGGTGCTAGTAACACCTCTTTAATCCGACAACTTAATACTACAACAAAGCCCAACAAACAGCAACAAGTGACAGATAATCACTCGACAAAATATAAAAAAACATTTAATTTCAAATAGATAAGAACACTAACAACAAGTACTGTCCACTAAATGTCCATTAGACAAGTAAAAAGCTCACTTAATTAATGAGGAATAGATATTTTTTTATTTTTGATGCTGAATTGAATTAACGTATTCCTGATGATACAGAAATAGTTTTTTGTGATTTGTTGCCACTTAATGGACAACCAGTGGACAATACTTTCTTCAAGACAAAAAAAAGGCCCTACATTTTCATGTAAGACCTTGATTTATCGAGCTTTATTTGGCTCCCCCGGACGGGCTCGAACCGCCGA
>JAQRMR010000116.1 GCA_028599115.1 Methyloprofundus sp. | reverse complement strand
ATTTTTCCACACTTACCGATGACATAGCCTTATTTTTTGCTGTCCTCTGATTGCTGACCGTAAACGGCCTAATTCGCTACTCGCATTATTGAGTCAGCTAAGAGTGGATCTTTAAAGCTCGCTTATAAAGGAATCGTTAAAAATTGGCCAATTTTGATTTTATTACTACGAGCAATCGTATTAGCTCTTTTTAACTGATCTAATGAAACCCCATATTTAAGCGCAATGCCAAGTAAAGTATCGCCTCGCGCTATTTTATGTGAAGTTTCTTTAACAGTAGTGTTAAATGCAATAGTGTGTTTTTTCGCATAAGAGACGACTCCTTTATTAATTGCATTGGCTAATTTATATTGATATCGACTACTTTTTAAACGCCGTTCTTCTTCTGGGTTAGAAATATAGGCTGTTTCCACTAATATTGAAGGAACATCAGGCGATTTTAAAACCCTAAACCCTGCTTTTTGTACTGTTTTAGAATGTAATTTTCCAATTCTCCCAAAATTAGCTAGCACTTCTTTAGCGACTAATTGGCTAATATTTTGCGATGCAGATTGCGATAAATCAAGTAACACGGAAGCAAGAATATCATCTTTATCATCTAACCTAACTCCACCCATTAAATCAGCTGCATTTTCATGGTTAGCCAACCAACGCGCTGCTTCACTTGTTGCGCCACGACGAGATAAGGTGAAGACAGATGCTCCTGAAGCTTTAGGGCTAGAAAATGCATCCGCATGAATTGAGATAAATAAATCTGCATTTTTTCTACGGGCAATTCTGCTACGTTCTTTTAAGCTAATAAAATAATCCCCTTTACGCACCATAAAGGCCTGCATGTTAGGATTTTTATTGATTATATTGGTTAATTTTTGTGCAATTTGGAAAACGACCGTTTTCTCTAATGTTCCTCGCTGACCATGCGCGCCTGGGTCCTTTCCACCATGCCCCGCATCAACAGCTACGATAAACGGTTTGATTTTTCTAGTGCTCGCTTTTACAACCTGAGCCTTTTTATTCTTATTCGGCAAATCTATCACTAAGCGAGTCGCTGCTTTCTTAGTCGCTTTTAAGATGAAGCTTTTAGGCGTGATATTTTTTTGCAAATCAAAAACAACACGTAAGCTATTCTTCCCCCGTCTCGCTGTCCGTAAACCTGTAATAAATTGGGCTGAGCTCTTAGGTAATTTTAATTGTCCTGTTAATTTTGTATTATTAAAATCAACCACTAAGCGAGCAGGTTTTTTTAACTGAAATATTTTATATTCAGGGGTGCGTGAAACATCAAAAACAAGGCGTGTATTTTCTGAACTAGTGCGTATGCGAACGCCATTCACACGAGTTTGCGCAGCAAATGAAAATGAACTATATAAAATGGTCAGTAGCCAAATAATAATTATTTTTTTCATGAGAATTCACCAAAACCTTACATATTGGTTTAGATTATATCACTACATCACTGTTTTTACAATATAATTTTATTTTTTAATGCTGGTTGCATTTTTATCACCGTGATTTCTCTAGCATCACCCACTACGTCTAAAGACAACACAACATCAGCTTCACCTAAATACCCTTCTCCATTACCCGGCCACTCAATAAAACAGATACTTGTTGCCTGCAAGTAGTCATCTATCCCTATCCATTCTAATTCCTCTGGATCAACTAAGCGGTATAAATCAAAATGAAAAAACAAGCGCTGGTCAATTTTGTATTCTTCAACAATATTATAAGTTGGGCTTTTTACCGCACCTTTATGCCCCGCTTTACGCATAAAACCACGTACTAAACTTGTTTTCCCTGCACCTAAATCTCCCAATAAAAACACCAAGGTTTTTTCAGGAAGAATGTCGAACAATCTCGCCCCAAAAGCTTCAGTCTCTTCCACTGACTGTAATAATATTTTCATTCTTAGTTAACCACCGATTGAATCTGTTCCAGAACATGTGTTGCCCGCAAACCACGTTCACCTAATTTGTTAGCGGCTTTATCAGCCGCTAAGCCATGACAATAGACACCAGCAATAGCCGCTGATTTTAAAGAGTATTTTTGTGCTAATAAGCCACCAATCATCCCTGAAAGTACATCGCCCATACCCCCTGATGCCATACCAGGATTACCCGTAGAGTTAACCAGCAAGCTTTCACCATCAAAAATTAATGTCCCCGCCCCTTTTAACACACACACTCCACCGTATTTTTTTTGTATTTGCTCAACGGCTTTAAATCGATCTTTTAAAATATCATTGTTTGAACAACTTAATAAACGAGCTGCTTCACCTGGGTGTGGTGTTAAAACCCAACTATCAGAGTAAAACGGCATTCGTGCTAAAAAGTTTAATGCATCTGCATCAATCACTTTTGGCATATCCAGTTTAATAGCCGCTTGCCATAAGCTTTCGCCCCATTGCTTTTGCCCTAAACCTGGCCCTAACACCAAAACCGTTACTTTATTTAATAGTTCGCTTAAAGCAGAAAAATCGTTAATGCCATAAGCCATTAATTCTGGGCTTATCATGCTTATATTATGTGCATTTTCTTTACGTGTTGCCACACTAACCAAGCCAGCCCCTGAATTAAGTGCTGCCTTAGCCGCAAGCTGTATCGCACCAAAATATTGGTAATCCCCGCCAAGAACTAAACAATGCCCATAATTTCCTTTATGTGCGCAGCGCTCGCGTTTAATCAGTGTTACTGAGTTTATTACTTGGCTTGTATGATGAGTTTCTTCTATGATTGCAGTACTAACAGCTAAATTATCAAGAAACAACTGACCGACATAATCAGCCGCTAATGCTGTCATTAAGCCCTGTTTATAAACAATAAAACTTAGCGTCTTATCTGCTTGAATAGCTCCACCCATAATATCCCCCGTATCAGCATTAAGGCCCGAGGGAATATCCAATGAAAAAACAGGAACTATGGACTGATTTATCTCTTCAATAGCCTGTAAAAAAACACCTGACACAGCACGACTTAAACCTGTCCCTAATAGGGCATCAACAAATAAATCAGTTTCTAATTGTAAGATATTTAGCGTTAATGAGATTTTTCCTGAAGATTGTATAAAAGCCTCTTTGGCTAAAGCGGCAGCACCAAATAAATGACTGGGATCAATCAGCGAAAGTAATGTGACTTGATAGCCAGATTGCTGTGCTAATTTAGCTAATAAATAACCATCACCTGCGTTATTCCCTGCACCACAGAGCACCGTTATTTTTTGTACCGAGGTATAATGCTCTTTTATAAATTGTAAGCTAGCTTCAGCTGCTTTTAGCATCAATTGAAATCCAGAAATGCTCAGTTTTTCTTGCGCTCGTCGATCTATTTCTCGTGTTTGTTGCGCAGTATAAAGGTTAGTACAAGATTGGTGCATAATAATGTCTACAAATAAGCAATGATGCCCTATTATAAAGGGATATAAGAATGATTGATCTAAGTAATCAAATTAAGCAATGGGGCATGGGTCTCGGCTTCCAACAAGTCGGCATAACGGATACTCATTTAAATATAGCAGAACAGCGCCTTAAGGAATGGCTTGCTAAGGGCTATCACGCTGATATGGATTATATGCATAAACATGGTTTAAAACGTAGCCGGCCTGCATTGTTACACCCCGATACCGTGAGCATTATTTCTGTCAGAATGGATTATTTAACGGAAACTCAAGAATCTAGCATTACTAACCTAAACACTCCCGTTAGTGCTTTTATTTCACGCTATGCTTTAGGTCGTGATTATCACAAACTACTGCGTAAACGCTTACAAAAATTGGCGCAAAAAATTGAACAAGAAATAGGTATTTTTGGTTATCGTGCTTTTGTTGATTCCGCACCTGTTTTAGAAAAAGCGATTGCTGAGAAAGCTGGGCTGGGCTGGATAGGGAAGCACAGTAATATCATTAATAGAAAAGCAGGATCTTGGTTTTTTTTAGGCGAAATTTACACCTCATTACCCTTAGCAATAGATAGTAAAAGCAATAATCATTGTGGAGCCTGTACGGCTTGCTTAGATATTTGCCCGACTCAAGCCATCATTGCACCCTATCAAGTTGATGCAAAACGTTGTATTTCTTACTTAACCATTGAGCATAAAGGCTCTATTCCCATTGAATTCCGTTCACAAATGGGCAACCGTATTTATGGCTGTGATGATTGTCAGCTTATTTGCCCTTGGAATCGTTTTTCCAAACCATCCACTGAAACTGATTTTAACCCCAGACATAATCTCAATAGCCAGCATTTATTAGATTTATTTGCTTGGACTGAAGCTGAGTTTCTACAAAAAACCGAAGGGTCTGCAATTAGACGTATTGGTCATCAACAATGGCAAAGGAATATAGCTATTGCTTTAGGTAATGCGCCTAATTCCAGTGATATTTTACAACAACTCGCCGCTACAAAAGAACGTTCAACTGAATTAGTCGCTGAACATATTCTTTGGGCAATAAAGCGGCATGAACAATAAACACTTCTGACTTACCGCGCAAACATTTCAATTAGCTCGGATAATTTTTTAACTTGCTTATCCGTTAGTTGATCCCAAGAAAACTGCCAACTCCAGTTTCCTTCAGTTGTTCCTGGTGTATTCATGCGATAATCACTGCCTAATTCCAAAATATCTTGCATAGGAACAATGGCTAAATTGGCTACCGAAGAAAATACCGTACCAATTAATAAGTAAGGCATACTTGCTTTTGAATAACCTAGGTAATGATCGATGTGCTGCTTTTCCTCTTCTGTTAAAGAATCAAACCAACCTAGGGTTGTATCATTATCATGTGTCCCCGTATAAGCAACCGTGTTTTTTTCAAAATTATGCGGCAAATAAGGGTTTCCAGCTGTATCTCCAAATGCAAATTGTAAGATTTTCATACCTGGCAATTTAAAATCATTTCTCAAGGCATCGACTTCTTCTGTAATGATCCCTAAATCTTCCGCCACTAAAGGTATTTCACCAAATGCCTTGTTAAGTGCAGCTAATAAAAGTGCCCCAGGTGCTTTAACCCACTTGCCATTAATGGCTGTTTCTTCATCCGAAGGGATTTCCCATGCAGCTTCAAAGCCTCGAAAATGATCGATACGCAAAATATCAAACATTTCTAATTGCCCCTGCATCCGCTCAAGCCACCAAGCAAAATTAGACTCTCTTAAATAATTCCAATCATAATGAGGGTTACCCCAGCGCTGACCTGTTTCAGAAAAATAGTCCGGAGGTACGCCTGCAACAACCGGCATCTCACCCTGCTCATCCAATTTAAAAACATCCCTATTTGCCCAAACATCCGCGCTATCATAAGAAACAAAAATAGGAATATCGCCAAATAATAAAACACCCTGCTCATTTGCATAAGTTTTAAGGGCGCTCCATTGTTTAAAGAAAATAAACTGCTCAAATTGAATTGTTTTTATAGGCAGCGCTAGTTTCCTGCGCGCTTCTTTTAATGCCGCAGGTTCTCTCTGCTTAAGAGCTGTCGGCCACTGATTCCAACAAACTGAAGAAAACTGCTTGCGTAAAGCAATAAACAATGAATAATCATTCAACCAATTTGCCTTATTATGGCAAAAATCAGCAAATTCTTGTTTCTCATCAACTGTTGCGTTAACTTCAAAGCCAGAAAAAGCCTTAGAAAGAATGCATTGCGATTTAAAACACTGCCCTGCATTACACTCTAAGCAAACATCACTTTCCTGTAACCAACCTTTCTCATATAGCGTTAATAAGTCAATCAGCTCTGGGTTACCTGCATATGCAGATAAACATTGGTAGGGTGAATTATCCGCATGCGTCACCCCCAATGGAAGTGTCTGCCAAACCTTAACCCCTACATCAGCCAAGAAATTAACAAAATTATAAGCCTCTTTCCCTAAATTTCCTTTGCCATGATTATTAGGTAACGAAGAGATATGTAATAAAACCCCCGCGCGACGCTTAGACAGCAAGTGGGCTGGTTTCACGATTAATTTGTCCCTGTACGCATTGTGCCACCATTTGCCGGTGCCCCAGAACCTTGAGTAAAGGCTAATGATAAATAAGCCGGAGCATCAAGGCGCAATACTCTATACAAGTTGGCTAAATTAAGTCGGTATTGTTGTTCAAAAGAACTCACTGCCTCACCTGGATTGTAATCTCCAAACCACCAAAACCAATCCGAGCCTTCACAAATAGCAAGTTGAACCTCAGCAGTTGCAATTTCATCTGCTGATAAGTTATTCGATGACATAGCAAGATCAAACGCTCTTTTTACGTCCCCTAACATATCCCAGCCACGATTTTTATCAGCATCACCAATCCATGTTGAAAACGTACCATAAACCCAGCTTCCAGCAACTAATTTCGGTAAGGGTTTAACCTCAACTTTTTCTGCCAAACACTCTGAAAATGTAGTAAGTTCGATATTAGGATTATCTGCTAAGGTTTTATATAAGGCGCTGAGGAAATGGTAACCATTTTCTGGAAAGTATTCCCAGGCATTTTCACCATCCATAATAATTGAGACAACACTACCTTCCGGCTCAGACTCTGCAATAGCTTCTAAGTGATTCACTAAATCAGCAACAGCATCATCACCATGCCATTTTGAGTATTTAAAACCGATTAAATCAGATAGGCCATCATCACGAAAGAAACACGGAATATCAGTCCCTTCAACTTGATAAGGGTGCTGAATTTCTTTGCTACTCAGCTCAGATACATTAAGACTATTGTGTAAAACGCTTCCTCCCGTTGCCGCCCAAGAAAAACCAAAATCACCCAATAATTGTAATGTTTCAGTACTAACCGCGCCTTCAGAAGGCCAGCAACCTTTAGGTTCTTCACCAAAAAAGTGCTTAAAAGTGCTAATACCTTTTCTTAAATGCCACTTAACACGCTCTTCACCACCTGGGTATGATTCCAGTTCTGGCAGCAAAGCGCCTGGCATTGCTTCATTTGTTGTATCTATATCTAGCATTAAAGGGATAATAGGATGCGCATACGGCGTCATTGAAAGCTCAATTTGCCCTTTTTTTGCTAATGCTTTATATCGACAAGTCACTTTCGAAAGTAACTCACCAATAATTTCAACAATTTCTAAACGATCATGTAAGCTGTAATTACAGCCTTTTTGAATTAAACGCGGCACACGCCCATCTTTTAACTTAACCGTTTCTCCCATCCAAGCTAAGTGATACCAAACAAGGATATCAGCAATAAACTGGGAATTAATATACTTTGTACTACTCGCCTCACTTTTAAGCCACTCGGCCATTTTCACTAAATGCTGAAAAGCAGGGTAACGATCAATTTGACGCTCACGATTAGCACGCATGCAATTATTAATTATCTCTAACCGCTCTTCAACATCGGAAGGAATTGAAGGCAAGGAAAGAGCCGCTAATAAAGGGTCTTTAATAGCAATATGATCATGCAAAAAATCATTGACTTGTTTTGCATAGTCTTCGATTTGTTCTAATAAAATAGGTGCAAAATTGACCACTGCTTTTGCAGTTGGTTCATCTTCTAAATGCGCAATCATATCTACATAGTCTTTAATGACATGTAGATAAGTCCACGGTAATTTAAATTCGCCTGTTTGTAAGTCTCGGTATTCTGGTTGGTGCATATGCCAACACAGTACTAATTTCAATTTTTTCTTATCTGACATAGTGTCTTTCATTTCCCAACATATCTGGTGTTACCAATACAACCCCGCCAGGGCTAACATGAAAACGTTGTTCATCATCTGCTCTATTTTCCCCAATAATAGTGCCTTCAGGGATTTTGCAGCCTTCTTCTATAATTGTTTTTGTTATACGACAATTCCTGCCTATAGTAACATCAGGCAAAATTAAGGAATCTTCTATTACTGAATATGAATTCACACGGACATTAGAAAATAATAATGATTTTTTAATTTCAGACCCTGAAACAATACAACCACCAGCAATCAATGAATCAACTGCAAAACCACGCCTTTCATCATCATCAAACACAAATTTTGCCGCAGGCGCATGTACTTGGTAAGTCCAAATAGGCCATGTTTTATCATATAAATTAAGATCAGGTTTGACGTTGACTAAATCCATATTCGCCGACCAAAATGCATCTAATGTACCTACATCACGCCAGTAACTTTGCTTGCCTTGTAAGTCTAAAAATGGATAGGCATTAACCTTATGCGTATTAATCACTTTTGGAATAATATCATGTCCAAAATCATGCGTGGAGTCTGCACTTGCAGCATCTTGTTCTAACTGATCAAATAAAAATTGTGAATTAAAAACATAGATTCCCATAGAAGCTAATGCTCTATCAGGTTTATTTGGCATGGTTGGTGGATTGCTGGGTTTTTCAACAAAATCATTTACTTGGCGTGTTTCATCAATATGCATTACACCAAATGCTTTAGCCTCTTCTAGTGAAACTTCCAGACAACCAATCGTCAAATCAGCATTCTGCGCAACATGATCGGCTAGCATTGCACCGTAATCCATTTTATAAATATGATCACCCGCCAAAATAACAATATGCTCTGGCGACCGACTACGCAAAATATCTAGATTTTGAAAGATTGCATCGGCCGTTCCTTGATACCAAGAATTTTCACTATGCCGTTGTTGAGCAGGCATTAAATCGACATACTCACCAAACTCACCGCGTAAAAAACCCCAACCTTGCTGCGTATGTCTAATGAGTGAATCAGATTTATATTGCGTTAATATACCGATTTTACGGATACCCGAATTAATACAGTTTGATAACGGAAAATCAATAATTCGAAATTTAGCGCCAAATGGCACGGCAGGCTTTGCTCTCCAATCAGTCATGTTTTGTAAACGTGTACCACGCCCACCCGCTAAAATTAAAGCAATAGCATTTTGTGTTAAGTTACTGACAAAACGGTCAGTAGAAGAGGACTCAGTGCTAGACATACAATTACCTTTCCTTAAATTAGACTATTACAACTCTACTTTTATTTGTTACTATTTAGGTAGAACTTAAATCCACTATACCGAGGCATTGCCTAATGAACAAGAAATCAAATAAAAATTCTCTTGATTCTAATTTAATTAAGATTTCTGAGGCAAAACATCACGACCCTTTTTCAGTTTTGGGTAAACATCGAGTTTACTCAAAAACTAAAATCACCCTCTACTTGCCTTATGCTGAATCTGTCTCAATACTTGATGATGGCATTCATTTTACGCGACTCCCTGACTCTGATTTTTTCCAAACGACTTTAACAAATTCAGAGCTTTCATCTGAGCACTACCAACTTGAAATAACCAATAAATCAGGTGAAATTGTTGTCAGGCATGATCCCTATTCCTTTGGCGCACAATTCCCCGAATTTGATCAGCACTTATTTTCCGAAGGAAAACACTGGAATATTTATCAAAAGTTAGGCGGACATTTACATACTGTTGATGGTATTTCAGGGGTGCTTTTTTCTGTCTGGGCCCCCAATGCCGCTCGCGTTAGTCTTGTTTCCGACTTTAATAACTGGGATGGTCGCTGCCACCCTATGCGTAGCTTAATTACTAGCGGCATTTGGGAAATTTTTATTCCAGAAGCCACTGAAGGCTGTTTATATCGCTTTGAAATTCTTAACCGCGACACACAACAGATTCATGTAAAAACAGATCCTTATGGTCAACACTTTGAGTTTCGCCCTAGTACGGCTTCAGTTGTTATCAATGAACACCAATATCAATGGGCAGATAATAATTGGCTAGAAAAGCGTATTGATTTTGACTGGTTGCATCAACCCATGTCGATTTATGAGGTTCATTTAGGTTCATGGCGACGTGATGCGCAAGGTAATTTTATGAATTACCGACAACTGGCGCATGAATTAGTCGATTATGTGAAAGAAATGAACTTTACACATATTGAATTATTACCCATTACAGAACACCCGCTTGATGCCTCCTGGGGTTACCAAGTCACTGGTTATTTTGCACCTTCCAGCAGACATGGATCACCCGATGATTTCCGCTATTTTGTTGATCACTGTCACCAAAATAATATTGGTGTCATGTTAGATTGGGTACCTGCTCACTTTCCTAAAGATGACTTTGCCATTGCGCGTTTTGATGGCAGTTCTTTATATGAACATGAAGACCCTAGAAAAGGTGAGCACCGTGATTGGGGCACCTTAATTTATAACTATGGCCGCAATGAGGTGAAAAACTTTTTGTTAGCCAGCGCTAATTTCTGGCTAGAAGAATTTCATTTGGATGGCTTGCGCGTTGATGCTGTTGCATCTATGTTGTACCTGGATTATTCACGCGAAGAGAATGACTGGATTCCTAATGAGCACGGCGGAAACCAAAACTTAGAAGTCATTGATTTCTTGCGTGAGCTTAATGTTATTACTCACCAACAACACCCTGGCACCGTTGTAATGGCCGAAGAATCGACTTCTTTCCCTCAAGTCACCCACCCAACAGATAGTGGCGGGCTTGGTTTTTCTATGAAATGGAATATGGGCTGGATGCATGACATGCTTTCTTATATGAAAGAAGACCCTGTTCATCGAATGCATCATCATGACAAATTAACCTTTGGCATGCTCTACGCATTTACTGAAAATTTTGTATTACCCTTTTCACATGATGAAGTAGTGCATGGAAAAGGCTCTTTATTAAATAAAATGCCTGGAGATGAGTGGCAAAAATTTGCTAACTTGCGTTTGTTATTCACTTTTATGTTTACCTACCCAGGTAAAAAACTTCTTTTTATGGGCTGTGAATTTGCACAAGGAACAGAGTGGAATTTCAATCAAGCATTAGACTGGTATATTTTAAATTACCCCTTGCACAAAGGGGTGCAGACTTTAGTTAAAGATTTAAATAAACTCTACAACACTCACCCTAGTCTTTTTCAACATGACTTTGATAACCAAGGCTTTTCTTGGGTTGATTGTGAAGATGATGAGAAATCTGTTATTAGTTTTACGCGCCGAGCTGGTCAGGATTCATTATTGATTGTTTTAAATTTCACACCTGTACCACGTGAGAATTACCGTATTGGTGTTGCAGAGCCTGGTGTTTACTCAGAAATCTTTAATTCAGACTCTGAATACTATGCAGGCAGTAATACCGGAAATCACCCTGTCAATTCAGAGACAACTCCGTGGATGCACCAAGAGCACTCTATTAACATAACAATTCCTCCTTTAGCCGCTATCGTTTTACAGAAAAATTCATGAAAAAAATACTTTTTGTTAGCAGTGAAGTACACCCACTTATTAAAACAGGCGGCCTAGCTGATGTCGCGGGCAGCCTGCCTTTGTCTTTGGCAGAATTAGGTCAAGATATTCGTATTTTTATGCCTAATTATGGTGCGATAAAATACACTCAAGATGTACATAAAAAATGTACCTTACAGATTGATAATCGTACCGTGCATATTTTAGAAACCCGACTTCCTGACAGTGAGGTACTCGTTTGGCTTTTAGATTATCCTGGTTTTTTTGGTGACAAGGGCAACCCATATACTGATGAGTACGGACATCCTTGGATTAATTCAGCTGAACGTTTCACCTTATTTAGCCGTATCGCCGTAGAAATTGCACAAAATAGAACAGAATTAGACTGGCAAGCGGATATTGTGCACTGTAATGATTGGCAAAGTGGACTAGTCCCCGCTTTACTGAGCATTGAACCCACGAGACCCGCGACACTCTTTACTATCCATAATATGGCTTATCAAGGTATCTTTTCTCAAGAAACTTTCCAACAACTTAATCTCCCTGGTGAATTGTGGAATCACCATGCACTAGAGTTTTATGGCAGCATGTCTTTTATTAAAGGGGGAATTGCTTGTGCCGACCACATTACAACAGTCAGCCCAACTTACGCTTTAGAAATACAAACACCTGAATATGGCTATGGCTTAGATGGCCTATTGTTCCATCGCCATAATGAGCTAAACGGTATTATCAACGGTATTGATCTTGAACAATGGAATCCAGAGAAAGACCCGCGTATTCCACAAACTTATAGCGCAGGTCGTCTTGGCAAAAAATCCGTGAATAAAGCCGCACTACAACAACACTTTTCCTTACCCGAGGATGCTGATATTCCCGTTATTGGCTTAATCAGCCGCTTAGTTGACCAAAAAGGGATTAATTTAGTCATTGAGTGCCTTGAAAGTTTAGTTGATTACCCTATGCAATTTGTTTTACTCGGCAGTGGTAATAAAGAATTAGAGCACAGCCTTACGAATTTAAGTTACCTCCACCCAGAACAAATATCCATTAAAATTGGCTATGATGAAGATTTAGCGCACTTAATTGAATCCGGATCGGATCTATTTTTAATGCCTTCTCTCTTTGAACCTTGCGGTTTAAATCAACTATATAGTCAACGTTATGGCACATTGCCTATTGTACGGAATACAGGTGGCTTGGCTGACAGTGTTGTTGATACGATAGCTGAAACAGTTGCAGATAAAACAGCAACTGGCTTTGTCTTTCAGGAAGCAACGGCAGGCGCTTTATTAGAAACCGTTAAACGCGCTTTGCTTGTTTATGACAATAGTAAAATGTGGCGACAATTACAAAAAAATGCAATGAAAAAAGATTTTTCTTGGCAAAAAAGCGCTAAAGAATACATCGAACTTTACAACACCTTATAAACTTAAACCCCATCTAGCGCGTATCACCATGATAAATACTCGCGGGCAGTGCTAACCCGCAAGTATCTCTACTCGGTTGCGCCCTAGTTTTTTAGCTTGGTAAACTGCAAAATCGGCTCGTTTTAATAACTGAGTAAAATCATCACTTTCTGCTGTAGAAAGTTGAGACACACCAATGCTAACCGTTACCATTATATTGGATGGCTTTAGAGCCTCCACTATTTTGCATAGCTTTTCTGCTCTCATTTGTGCCGAAGTTAAATTACATTCATCTAGCAATACGACAAATTCCTCACCACCCAACCGAGCAACAACATCTTCTCCACGGTACATTTGCATAATGACAGCTGAAAATTTCTGTAAAATTGCATCACCTTCTGCATGCCCATAGGTGTCATTAATTGTCTTAAAATGATCTATATCAATCATCATTAAACTTAAATCTTTAGCATGTCTTTTAGAATGTAATACTTTTGCATTGGCAACTTCTAAAAGGTAATGCCTATTATATAACCCCGTTAACTGGTCTCGCATCGCAAGAATTTGCAACTGGTCGTACTGCTTTTTCAGGGTTATTTGAGTTTTTACACGCGCCGATACAATGCTCGGCCTTATGGGCTTGGTAATATAATCAACCGCACCTAACAGCAAACCCTTTTCTTCATCTTCCGTTGAGTCCTTTGCCGTAACAAAAATAACAGGAATACCAGCTGTGTTTTTATTACTTTTTAAATGCTGACAAGTTTCAAACCCGTCCATGCCTGGCATTTCAATATCTAATAAAATTAAATCGGGTTTTGTTTCAAAATCTGCAAGTTTTAGGCACAACTCACCTGAAGTTGCTACTTTAATTTGATAATGATCTTTTAAGCAATTAGCCAAAATTTGGATATTAGCAGGCACATCATCAACGACTAGTACGCAAGGTTTATCCTCCATTTAATACTCCTTATTTAAATCACAGTTCATATTCCCTGCCAATTCAGCCAATAATACCAGCGCTTCGCCATAATTAAACTGGTTAATTTGTTCTTGTATCTTCACCGATAGATTTTTTACCTCTTCGGTGGTACTCAGTTTATTTAATAGTGATAGCTTTTCGTGATCGATAAATATACTTTTTTCTAATTTCAATTTCAACTGTTGAAGATATAAGCCTAGTTCAACTTGGTTCATTAGTTTATCAGGCTGATGAGCCATTTTAGAAATTTTAATCTCTTTACTGAGGTAATCATTTAATTTTGCATAAGCATCAAATAAACTAGGCAGTCTCTCAACAACTAATATAATGTCCTTCATTTTAGCAGATTGTTCTACCAGTGAAGCTTGAGCTTGTAATTGCAGAAAGCCTAAATTAGCTGCACTTCCCTTGATTGCATGCGCAAAATGCGTAATTTGACCTGTATCCTTATCCACAACGGCTTGTTTTATTTTTTTAATGCTGTCAGGTGTATCATCTAAAAACACCTGAATAATTGTTTGTAGTGAGGCTTCATCACCCATAACACGATGCAGGGCCGTTTCTTTCTCCCATATAATGGGTGCAGCTATTTCCTGCGTATTACGTTCCTCAGTTGCTTGTGTGCTTGATTGCAAATCAGTCGTATGCGTCACCCACTGTTGAATTTTATCCTTTAAAGCGGGGATATTAATAGGTTTAGAAACATAATCATCCATCCCCGCTTGTAGGCACTCACTCTTACTACCCTCGAGTACATTTGCCGTCATCGCAATAATAGGTATTGCCTTATTTCTTTCTCCGGCTTCGCCATTTCGAATTGCTATGGTCGCAGCATAGCCATCCATCTCAGGCATTTGGCAATCCATTAATACTAAAGTATATGGGTTGTTTTGCGGGGCATTAGTTAACTTTTCCAAAGCGATCAAGCCATTAGCTGCCATATCACCCTGTATAGTGAACATTTTTAGAATACCTTTTACCAGCGTTTGATTGACTTTATTATCTTCAACCACTAATACTCGTAAGTCCGTTGGCCAATTATATTCACTCTCTTCACTCACTTGTGAAACTCCTGCTTTTATCTATATTCTAGATTACCACCTTAAAGAAGCTGAATTAATAATTTCTTCGAATATTTCAGTACTTTTATCTTTATACTCTTCAGGCACTTGTAAAACTTCTGGGGTTGTTCAATTAACTTTATAAAAGATACTTTGTCTTCTTTAAAAATGGGTATTATTTTGGCTCTTTTGAATTTTAAATGGGTAAGCAACAAGTCTGCGACATATTCTCCAGATCTCTTTAATATTGTATCCACAACAGCTAACTAATTTAGCTACTCTTACCTTCATTATTTTCCTTTATTCATCTAGCACTTAAATTCTTAAGTATTACCAGGCTAAACCTGCTTTAAAAACAAATAGTTTAAAATGCCTTAAGGCAGAATACTTATCATGTCATTAAATGCTTTATCAAATTCTACGAGTTTATCTTTTGTAAAAACCTCATTATTTTCTTCATAATCTATTTGCAAAATTTTAGCCGTAGCGTGCACCTTTTCATGCGCGTCATTCAACTGCTCAACCCATTCCTGATCGAATAAAGCATCCTTTTTTATTTGCTTAATCCAGCTTCCACAATGGCATTCACGACGACCCATCAATGGCCAATCTGTGACTCCATTGTGCGGTAATAAAATTTGCTCAGTAAATTTTACTTGCCAACGCCTGCTGACCAATTTCATTAAATTAATACGTCTTTCTACTTTTGTATACTCTTGCCCAGCAAAATCAACCCATATTTGCTTAGCTTGGTACGATGATAACCAACGCCCAAATTTATCGGCCGGCATTGGTTTTGAAATACCATAACCTTGGGCATAATCACAGCCCATATTCAACAAAACAATACCGTGACTGGTTGTTTCAACCCCTTCTGCAATGACACCTCGGTTGAAGGAATCCGCTAACTTAATAGTGCCATCAATGATGGTGTAATCATTTGGGTCATCCAGTATATCTCTAACGAAGCTTTGATCCATTTTGATAATATTGGCGGATAAGTTGCGTAAGTGTGTTAATGAGGAGTACCCCGTACCAAAATCATCTAGTGCAACTGAAACACCTAGTTCAGTTTGGCAACGGTTAATAATATTAGCTATGCTTGTTACATCTGCTAGTGCGCTACTTTCGAGAATTTCTAACTGTAACAAAGAAGATTTTACACTTGGGTATTTAGCAAGTAGTATTTCAAGATCATTGAAAAAACGATCTGATTGCAAATGGTACGAAGCAATATTAACGCTAATTTGTAACTTCATTCCTTGCTTATGCCATATTGCCATTTGTTGCATCGCTTGGTTAATAACCCAATAACCAATATCAATTTCGATCTCAGTGCCATCAATCAGTGGTAAAAAATCTAAAGGAGGAATAATACCTTTTTCCGGATGTAACCAGCGAATTAATGCTTCAGCACCATATACCACCCCAGTTTTCATATTTACCTTAGGCTGGTAATACAAGACGAGTTCATTATTTAGCATCGCTTGCTTAATTGCATCTAGTCTATGATGTTTCTGTTCTGCTTCTTGATCATGTTCCGTATTAAATAATTGATATTTATTGCGCCCCGACTGCTTAGCTTTATACATCGCTTGGTCAGCATGACGTATTAATGTATCAATGTCGCCATCATCATTTGGGTAAACAGTAACACCACAAGAGGCAGTAACAGAGTGCTCTTTTCCTTTTATAGGGTAGATTTCTCCCAATGAGCTAAGTAATCGTTCTAGCATTTTCTCGCATTGTGCAAACGAGTTAATATCACTCAATAACAATGCAAATTCATCACCGCCTTGGCGTGAAACAGTATCTTCCTCTCTAATACAGGCGTTAATTCTATTGGCGACTTCAATTAATAATTGGTCACCAACATCATGGCCATAGTTATCATTAATTGGTTTAAAGTTATCTAAGTCTAAAAAGCAAACCGCAAGTTGTGTTTTTGTTCGCTTACTATGTGCAATCGCTTGATTAAAACGGTCTACAAATAATGCACGATTAGGTAATTTAGTTAGCACATCGTAATGCGCCATTAAATTAAGCTTTTCTTGTTGCTGTTTACTGTGCGTTATATCGGTAAACATTCCTACATAATTGACGACTTGGTCAGAGCTATCTTTTAATGAAGAAATGGTTAATAACTCAGCATAAAGCTCTCCTGTTTTTTTACGGTTCCATACCTCTCCTTGCCAATGTCCCTTTGCATCAATAGCATCCCACATAGCTTGATAAAATTCGGGACCTTGTTGGCCTGAGCTTAAAATACTAGGGTTTTTACCGACCACCTCATTACGGTTATATCCTGTTATTTCACAAAAAGCTGGATTTACTTCAAGAATATTTTTATCTGCACCGGTAATGGTAATACCTTCGTGAGTATCATTAAACACACGTAATGAAAGCTTAAGTTGTTCTGCTGTTTTACTACGTTCAATCGCTATTGCTGTGATTAATGTTACATATTCAATTAATTGAATATGCTCTATGGTTGGTGTACAAGGCTCGGTATGATAAATAGCAAATGTGCCTAGCAAAGTATTATCCGTACCAAAAATTGGCTCAGACCAACAAGAAGCTAGCCCTACTTGTTCAGCAAGTTCAACAAAAGGCGCCCAATAAGCGTGAGTCGCTATATCTTCAACAATCACCCTTTTACGTGTAAAAGCAGCTGTTCCACAACTACCTACACCATCGCCAATCATTAAACCATCTACAGCCTTATTATAATAATCAGGCAAGCTAGGTGCCGCACCTTCAAGCAGCTTTGTACCATCAGCAGACATTAACAAGACACTACAAATCATTTTAGGATTACTATCTTCAAGCGTTGTTAACATAGCATTCAATATGACTTTTAATGAAGCGCCTTCAACTAGTTTTTGCATCACTAAAGTATGTAAGGTATTACGTACCTTCATCTGTAAGCTATCCGTTACATCTTGAAAAATAAGCAGATCAATATTTTCTTTATTAAAACGAGAGGTGGATGCTTGAATTTGAACCGTTTTATGTACGCTATTCGCAAGATAAACATCGAATTGATCGCTCTCACTTCCTAAATAATCAGGAAAAAACTGCTTAATTGACAAGCTCTCAAGATCCTTTTCCGGGTACCCTAAAAATTTAGCCGCAGCCTCATTAGCTCCTTTTATCTTTTGCTTATCACTATCAAGCAAAAGAATCATTGCACTATGATGTTGAAGTGAATGCTTGAATAATGCATTTTGTGCATTTTTTACTTTTTGCCAGAAAAATAATGCTAGGGTGATAAAGCTTATTAAGCCTAGAATAAGTAATATATACCACTTGAATTTATGCCAAATATCAGTGAAAGTAAATTCTGGCGCTGCTTCTCATAAGGAGGCAACCTTAAGGTGCTTAGTAGATCACGTACAGGCTCATAATCAGCAGGTATCGTAAAACCAACAATTCCAATCGACTTAGCTAGAGCCCCATTATGTTTTAAAGCAAAAAGCGCAGCCGCAACTTTTCGTGATATATCATTATCAACATGAGGTAATACAGCAAAGGCCCACTCGGGATACAAACGAGTTGAACTTAGCAAAGGGAAATAAAAATACGGCTCGCTTCCTTGCTGATTAATAATTTTTAATTGCTGAAAATCTAACTTACCTTCCTCAACTAAACTTTCAATAACACCTGTGCGTACAAAACCAACATCTGCCTGTTTATTTAAAACTGCTGTTACTGCTGTATCGTGAGGCATACCCGTAATGTTAAGTATTGCATCCTTATTGATATTAATGCCGACAGAGTGCAAAGCCATAGCTTGCATTTGAAAAGCACCGAAGGAATGACTGGATGGCACTGCAATAGTTTTCTGTTTAAGGTCCTCTAAACTTAAAATATCAGATTGGTCTGATCGCGTGAAAATCACACCACCAAAGGCAGATAAATCATGGCCACTTTTTTTCTTAATTAAAGTCGCTAGTGGTGAAGATAAATTATATTCATGCGCCATTAAAATATAATGCGCGGGTTGAGTTAATACAAAATCTACTTGATTGTTCTTAATAGCAGCTTCTAGTTCATCGTAATTGTATGTTTCTAAACTAAATTGATGCTGTGGGATTTGTTGATTTATATAGGTTTCTAACGGCAACCACTTTGCTTTGGTTTCTACTTTAGGCCGAAAAGCAAGTACTGCAATTTTAATTGGCTCAGCAGCATATAGCGTTGAATACAAAAACAACTCTAGAAACAGAAATACAGCACAAACTAATTTAACTTTCAAAGTGTTATCTAAATTAATGTAAAAAAATAATATTATACTTTGATATATTATTAAATGACCTCAAAATCAGAAATGTTTATTGCTATCATCATTTTTTGTGAAATAGCGCACATAAAGACTATTCAATGCTTATAATTATCTGCTCTAATATGCACACACTTTATTGCCACTCATTGTATTCTTATGATTTCTCATTCTAAACCTGTTGTTCTAACACTTTCAGGACATGATCCTAGCGGCGGCGCAGGCATTCAGGCTGATATTGAAACCATGATTAGCCACCAATGTCATTCAGCAAGTGTTATAACAGCATTGACTGAACAGGATACCTCAAACGTCATCAAACTATTACCGCAATCGCCTGAAGATATTATCTCTCAAGCGTTTACTATCCTTGAAGATTTACCCGTTAAAGTCATAAAAATTGGTCTTATCGGTCATGTAGATACGGCAAAAGCAATTCATACTATTTTGATGAAATATTCCTCTGTGCCAGTTATTTTTGATCCCGTTTTAGCCGCTGGTGGTGGCGCACAATTATCTAACAGCAAACTTATAGAGACTATCGTTGAATTAATTTTGCCTCGCACAACCATCATTACACCTAACTCTCTTGAAGCAAGACAGTTAACTAAGGAAACAGACTTAGACTTATGCGGGAAAAAACTACTAGAATTAGGCTGTGAATATGCACTAATCACAGGCACGCATGAGGAGAACGATGCCGTCAGTAACCGACTATTTAATGATGGCCAGTGTATAGAAACCTATACCTGGGATAGATTGCCAAATGAATATCATGGCTCAGGTTGTACCTTAGCGTCTAGTATTGCCTCTATGTTTGCGCATGGCTTGGAAGTTACAACCTGTATGATTGAAGCCCAAGAATATACTTGGAGCAGTCTCAATAATGCTTATAAAGCAGGCGAAGGGCAACTTATTCCTAATCGATTATTTTGGATGCAAGAAAACACATGACCTTCCCCAAAACGGGTTTGTATGCGATTACTAAACCTGACAATAAATCAATCGCTGAAATTATTTCTGATGTCGAAGCGGCTTTAAAAGCGGGATTATGTGCTCTGCAATATAGAGACAAACAGCCTATTGATGCTGTTTTTTTAGCTGGTGCGCTTAAAGAGTTATGCCAGCAATACCACACCCCTTTAATCATTAATGATCATGTCGATTTAGCTAAAAAAATAGGCGCTGATGGCGTACATCTTGGTAAAGAAGATGGCCTCATTCAATATGCGCGCCAGCAATTAGGCAGTAATGCTATTATCGGTGTCTCTTGTTATAACGATATAAATTTAGCACTACAAGCAGAAAAAAACTCGGCTGACTATGTCGCTTTTGGTCGATTTTATCCATCTAGCTCTAAACCGCTTGCTGCCCCTGCAGAACTAACCACCCTAACATTAGCTAAAAAAAGTATTTCCGTTCCCATTGTGGCTATCGGCGGTATTTTACCAACAAATAGCCAGGTTTTGCTTGATGCAGGCGCAGATGTTTTAGCCGTGATTGGCGGTGTTTTTACTGAAACGCCCTACGAATCTGCCTTAGCTTATCAACTATAAATCAATGAAATTTTTTATACCTTTATGCTGCTTTTTTTTAAGCGCCTGCGTTGTTAATCAACCAAAAAACACCCTAACAACGAAGCAAGGTAAGCAGTTAAGTTTTCAGCGCAATAAAGGTAACTGCCTTGCTTGTCATGTTATTCAAGATGGCAAAGACCCAGGAAATATAGGCCCTGCTTTAAATAATATTCAGCAAAAATTTGCTACAAAAGCACAATTAAAAGCACTGATTTGGGATGCGACCCAATTTAATGAAAAAACCAGTATGCCGCCTTTTGGTAAAAATAAAATCCTTACGCCAGAAGAGTTAGAGGCTGTGGTTGATTATATTTGGTCTATCTAGCTCTGATACGCTAGCTTTCCAGCAAAAGCGCCCTGCCAATCATTAGTAAAAACATCGACGGCAGGCTGAACACTAGGGTGAGCCATCATCTGTGCTGCAATATCAGTCGATAAAGTAATACTATCAACACCTAAACGCAAAATATCCATCACCTGTCGCGTATTTTTAAAGCTAGCAGGAAGTAATTTACAGCTTAAATTTTGCTGCTTAATCAATAGCTGTAAATCACTCACTACATTGACTGAATTTGCCCCTAAAACATCAATGCGATTTACATAAGGCGCAAGATAATCAGCGCCACATAAAGCAGCTATAAAGCCTTGTTGCGCACTGTAAATAGCCGTTGCTAGTATGCTGATATTTTTAGATTTTAACTGTTTCATCGCCGCTAAACCAATTTCAGTCGTAGGAATTTTCACCACAATATCGTAAGGTAATTGGCTGATTTGTATCGCCTCTTCGACCATGCCTTCTGTTGTGGTACTAACCGTTTGCACATGAAAACGTGCCTGTTCACCTAACACGTCTTTTATTGCCGGAAGAACCTCTGCTAAGCCTTTGCCTTCTTTGGCTAAAATACTAGGGTTTGTGGTCACACCAAAAACCGGCATGGCTGCATCTAAACGTGCGATTTCCTGCACATTAGCGGTATCTAAATAAAGTTCAAACATTAAGGGACTCGATAATATTATGTTGAGTTATTGATGGATAAAGACTAGCTCACCTGCTTGTACGCGGCCAAAAAAATCAACAATATCTTGATTGCCCATTCGTATACAACCATGTGATTCTGGTTCGCCTTGCATTAAGTGATCGGGACAGCCGTGAATATAAATATAACGCCATGTACTATCTTGTTTGCCATAGCGATTAAGTCCAGGCTCCAAGCCCCCTAACCAAAGAATACGCGTTAAAATCCAGTCTCGACTAGGAAACTGTTCGGCTAATGCAGGCGTATAAATCTCAGCTGTTGGCCGCCTAGCTATAAACACACTATTTAAAGCTTGTGTTGCACCAATTTTAGCTCTGATTTTATGCCAGCCTCTGGGCGTGCATTCAGAGCCCATTTGTTCACCCAAGCCATTTTTTGCACTGGAAATGGGGTAGCTCTTTAAGACAATATCTTGCTCGATAAGCTGTAGAGTTTGCGTCGCTATACAAATATCGATAAAACGACGCATACGCTTATTTTTTAAATAAAGCGATGGATTCAACATGCCCTGTTTGCGGGAACATATCCATAACACCGGCTTTGACTAAAGTGTAGCCCATATCATTGACTAAAATACCAGCATCACGCGCTAAGGTAGATGGGTTACAAGACACATACATAATTAAATCAGGATTCCATTTTTTTAGATTATGCAGCACTTCTGAAGCACCCGCACGCGAAGGGTCTATCAATACTTTGTTGTATTTTCTTTTAGCCCACGCTTGGTCAGCCACATCTTTGCTCAAATCTGCCGCGTAAAACTCAACATTAGTTAGCTTATTTAATAAGGCATTTTCTTTCGCATGATTGACTAAAGGTTGATCCCCTTCAACACCTACAACTGAACCCGCTTTTGTCGCCATTGGTAAACTGAAATTACCTAAACCACAAAATAAATCGAGTACACTGTCTTCTGCGGTGAAATTCATTTCCTGCATCACTCGAGTAATCATTTTACGATTGATTTCGTAATTGACTTGGGTAAACATCGCAGGTTTAAATTTAAAGGTAATGCCTTGTTCTGGTAATGAATATGTGGGGATAATTTCTGGTTCACCATCCAGTGGAATGATGGTATCAGGCCCTTTCGATTGCAAGCACATAGAAATTTTATGCTCAGCACCAAAGGCACGCATAATTTCTTTATCTTCGTCTGTCGCAGGCTCTAATACTCTAAAAGCTAGCACACAGTCTTCATCACCAATCGCCACTTCAATTTGTGGGATTTTATCTTTAATGCTCAACTGGCCGATCATTTCAGATAAAGCCATCAAGTTTTCACCAACAATAGGATGCATCACTTTACAGCTTTCGATTTCCGCTAAAAAGGGATTGCGACGCTCTCTAAAACCGACTAATACACGGCCTTTTTTAGCAACATATTTAACCCCCATACGCGCTTTACGACGGTATGCAAAATACGGCCCTTCAATAGGCGGCCAAAATTCATCTATGGTGACTTTGCCAATGCGTTTAAATTGCTCTTGTAATAAGCCTTGTTTAATAATGATTTGCTGCTCATTTTTAACATGCTGAAAACTACAGCCGCCACATTTACCGAAATGCTCGCATTCTGGGTCTGTTCTTTCAGGCGCGCGCGTTAATAAAGTTTCTACGCGACCTTCTGCATAATCTTTACGGCTATCCGTATAAATAAATTCTAACTCTTCACCGGGTAAGGCTTCATCGATAAAAATTACTTTACCATCCACATGCGCAACACCACGACCATCGTGTGCTAGTGATTCTATGGTGACTTTTACTGCTTCTTCAGGTAATTTTCTTTTTTTAGGGTATCTTCTACGAGCCATGTTTTTTTTATTAAATGTAAATTTAAGTGCCATTGATGAGTTTTACTTTACCCACCTTACAAAATGTAAAATTATATGCGAATATTTATTTTAAGCAGGAAAAACACCCGTGGATAAATAGCGATCTCCACGATCACAAATAATAGCGACAATGGTTGCATTTTCGACTTCTTCTGCCAAACGCAATGCGGCTGCAACCGCGCCACCTGAGGATACTCCACCAAAAATACCTTCTTCCGTGGCTAAATCACGCATGGTTTGCTCGGCCGTTTGTTGATCCATATCCATAATACGGTCAACTCGCGTCGCTTGGTATATTTTAGGTAAGTAAGCTTCAGGCCAGCGACGAATACCAGGAATTTTAGCTTCATCTTCTGGTTGTACACCGATTATCTGAATATTCGAGTTTTGTTCTTTTAGAAATTTCGATGTGCCCATAATTGTTCCCGTTGTGCCCATTGCGCTAACAAAATGAGTAATTTCGCCTTGGGTATCACGCCAAATTTCTGGCCCTGTGCCTTCATAATGAGCTCGTGGGTTATCGGGGTTAGAAAATTGATCTAATATTCTACCTTTACCTTCAGATTCCATTTTTCGGGACAAATCAATTGCCGCTTCCATACTGCCTTCGGCTGGCGTTAATATAATTTCCGCCCCGTAAGCTTTCATTGATGCACGGCGTTCTTCACTCATGTTATCCGGCATAATTAAAGTCAATTGATAACCTTTAATGGCTGCTGCCATCGCTAAAGCAATCCCTGTATTGCCACTGGTTGCTTCAATTAAATGGTCACCTGCTTTAATCTCCCCGCGCTCTTCTGCATGTTTAATCATGCTAATTGCTGGGCGATCTTTTACAGAACCTGCTGGGTTATTGCCTTCTAGCTTTACTAAAACAGTATTATTGCCTTTTGTTACTAAACGCTGCAATTTAACCAGTGGAGTATTGCCAACAAAAGATTCGATAGTGGAGTAATTCATAAGCTAAATCGTCTATAAAATAATAAAAAGTTAATCTCGGTCAGATTCGCTATAAGCTTCTAACATAACACTGGCAATAACGCCGTAAGCAATCGTCCATGCTTCTTTTGTTTCTGTGGTAAAAAGCTCGCCTAAACCTTGCTCTAATACCCATAAAAAAGCAGCACCTACCGTATCGTAGTGTTCTGCTTTTACATTATAAATAATATGTCGCTTACCCATTGCATGCAACATAGGAACAACGCTACTTAGATCATCAAGTGAATCTACAACAACAGTTAAAGTTGTCATCAATTTATCGCCTTGGAAATCTAACTTCCCTTTGAACAAGGTTTTTACTGTTGGGTCTAACTCAAAAAGGCGCGCGTAAAAAAGTTCTGCTGCTGTAGCTTTGATAGGAGTTACTTGTGCCCAAGAATCTTGAATTAATTTAATTTGCTCGGGAGTTAAAGGTGCTGAACTTGGCTCTTCTTGCACATAATGACTCTCAAGTTGTTGCTTACCAGTATTTCGATATAACATCCATAAACCGAGTAAAGCAACAAAAATTAATAATCCATACATCATAAATATCACCTGTTATTATAAGCAACAAAAAACATTCATTAATAAAATAAAGCTTTTATATTTCGCCAATTAAATGACGTCTAAACCGCCCAAGTATCACGTAATGTGACTGTTCTATTAAAAACAAATTGATTGTTTTCATTATTATCTAAACAAAAATAGCCAACTCGCTCAAACTGAAACCGGCTGCCTGGCTCTGCTTGCGCTAAACTTGCCTCTACTTTTGCATGCGTCACTACGTTTAAAGAGTCTGGGTTTAGTACCGTAGTAAAATCCTCTTCAGCACCTGGGTTTGCCACATTAAATAAGCGATCATATAAACGCACTTCTGCATCTAATGCATGCTCAGCAGAAACCCAATGAATAACGCCTTTTACTTTGCGGCCTTCAGGTTTTTTACCTAATGTTTTATCGTCATAAGTACAGCGTAATTCTATGATTTTTCCGGCATCATCTTTAATCACTTCATGACATTTAATGACATACGCACCACGTAAACGAACCTCTCCACCTTCAATCAAGCGCTTGAATTTAGGCGGTGGAACATCTGCAAAATCATCTTGATCAATATAAACTACTTTAGAAAAAGGCACGATACGCTGCCCCATAGCTTCATTTTGTGGGTGATTCGCCATGCTAAGTTCTTCTACTTGTGCATCGGGGTAATTTTCAATCGTTACTTTTAAAGGGTCTAAAACTGCCATTGCACGGCCCGCAGCTTCATTTAAGTCTTCACGAATACAATTTTCTAAAACAGCCATTTCAATCGACGAATCTTTTTTGGTCACGCCGATGCGTTCACAAAAATCACGAATTGCTTTAGGCGTGTACCCTGCACGGCGTAAACCAGCAATCGTCGGCATACGCGGATCATCCCAGCCATCAACATGCCCTTCAACGACTAATTTATTTAATTTGCGTTTACTAACAATTGTATATTCTAGCGAAAGACGTGCAAATTCAATTTGTTGCGGATGACAGTCGATCTCTATATTATCTAAAACCCAATCATACAAAGGACGATGATCAGCAAACTCTAAAGTACATAATGAATGAGTAATCCCTTCTAAAGCATCCGATATACAGTGTGTGTAATCGTACATTGGGTAAATACACCAATCATCACCCGTACGTTGATGGGATATTTTACGAATGCGATATAAAGCAGGGTCACGCATATTGATATTAGGCGATGCCATATCAATTTTTGCACGTAATAAGTAACTTCCTTCGTCAAATTCACCAGCACGCATACGCGCAAATAAATCTAAATTATCGGCAATACTACGGCTGCGATCTGGGCTTTCTTTGCCTGCTTCGGTTAATGAGCCACGGTAAGCACGAATTTCTTCCGCACTTAAGCTATCGACATATGCTAAGCCTTTTTCAATCAATTGCACAGCGAATAGATAAAGCGGTTCGAAGTAATCAGAAGAGTGTTTTAACTCCGCCCATTCAAAGCCAAGCCAAGCAACATCTTTTTCGATTGCTTGTGCATATTCCATGCTTTCTTTTTCAGGGTTAGTATCATCAAAACGTAAATTACATAGGCCTTTATGTTCTGCAGCCACACCAAAATTTAAACAAATCGACTTAGCATGCCCTATATGTAAAAAACCATTCGGCTCAGGTGGGAATCGTGTAATAACTTGGCTGTGTTTTTGGGTCGTTAAGTCTTCGGCAATAATTTGGCGAATAAAGTTTGCAGCAGGTGTATTTTCGGTATTTGACATTTAACAATAATGATTTTGAATGTGCAGAAAAACTACTTCTAATAAACCGTGTAAGATACCATAATACCGTCTGATAGTAACTAGCTATCAGTCGTAAATCTGCTACTTATTACCTGAGTAAAATGAATAAAAGAAAAACCCCACACTATAATCAAGGTACTCATTCTGCCATTTGGCGTGAAAACTTGAATGCAACTATCTTTGGTGCAGAAACACGCGCAGGAAAATCATTTGATATTTTATTAATTTTTAGCATAAGCATTAGTGTGCTATCCGTTATGCTAAGCAGCGTACAAGAATTAAATTTAAAATATGCTACGCTCTTTAATTATTTAGAGTGGTTTTTTACTGGCTTATTTACCTTGGAGTACTTAGCCCGCTTAATTGCTGTGCGCAAAGCTATGCTTTATGCACGTAGCTTTTTTGGTTTAGTTGATTTGCTCTCGATATTACCTAGCTATATCGCATTATTAATGCCTGGGTTGGAATATTTTTTAATTGTAAGAATTTTACGTTTATTACGAATTTTCAGGATTTTTAAATTAGTTGAATATGTTGACGAAGCTGAAACCTTAATCACTGCATTAAAAAACAGCTACCACAAGATTCTCGTCTTTTTATATACCGTTTTAACCATTGCCATTGTCTTTGGCTCTTTGCTATATGTTATTGAAGGGAGTGCTGCAGGCTTTACTAGCATACCAAAGTCAATTTACTGGGCAATTGTCACTTTAACAACGGTTGGTTATGGTGATATTGCACCGCAAACGCCTTTGGGCCAAATCATCTCTGCCAGTATCATGATTATGGGTTACGGGATTATTGCCGTTCCTACAGGTATTTATAGTTCAGAGCTTATTAAAACACACCAAGCAACACCAATTAGCAACCATGCCTGCCCTAGTTGTGGAGAATTAGGGCACGACAGTGATGCTAGTTATTGCAAATATTGCGGAGAAAACATTAGCCCCGATTAATGCCAGCCTCCATATTGTCTTGTTGGGTCCCCTCTAAATCCTGTTGACGTTTTATTGGATTCCAAAACACCGACCGTACTATCCGCAGCCATAATCATATTACTATGCGTATAACCACCCAATGCTTTGGCGCGCTCAGCGATTTTAGTGGTCATGGTACTAATATCATATTTTGCAATCGCAGTAGAAATAATAACTGCTTGTAAAGCTTCTGTTTGGCCTTTAGGTTTGATGGATAACACAATAGGTAAAGTCGTCCCTGCTGGAATATTCACAGTATAGTGACGCGTATTTTCTAACTCAGTACGGGCAACCACTTTACCTGTACTATCTTTTACTTTTATCACGCCTTCTACAACCGGCCCTTTTGCATCAGTCACTTCACCGCTTAAGGCTTTTATCTCTTGATAAGAGCGAACCTTAGTTTTGACAACAGGTTTGTTGGTTTTATCTTGCCCACAGGCAGTGACAATAGCAATAAGAGCGACAACAAAAACGGATTTTATGATCTTATTATTTATTTTCATGGGTCATTTTTCCGATAACTAAAAAAAATAAAATCATAACATAATAATATTCTGTAAAAGCCCCCATTATTTTTGATCTAAAAGCCAAACTCCATCAGCCCCTAACAAGCCTCGGGCTAACCATGCTTGTATGCTTTTTTTATCTAATTGAAATATATCAGGACATTCATTTGTTGCGGGTAGATTTTGCTCAATGGCTAGCAACCATTTGTCCCACTGTTGAATATTATTCTCACTAAATCTTAAGTCAGATTTATACCCTAAAGCAAAAATAACCGCTGGTTCTATACGCCCCTTTACCCCCATACTTCCAAGACGGCGTACTTTGAACCCAGTTTTTAAGGCATCTGTAATGGTCTAATAATTCTGGAAGGGTTTATAGCCTATAATCCTCACAAACTAGGAATATATAATGACCAATATAAATACACAAAAACCGAGAATAACCTTTACGATTGAGCAACGGCT
>JAQRMR010000115.1 GCA_028599115.1 Methyloprofundus sp. | reverse complement strand
GAGGTGATTGGAAAAACGCCTAAGATACTTAACTCAGGCCGTCAAGATAAAGCTTTTTATACTGATATGTGGAGCCGAATAAAGCGCACGGGCGCATGGTCCGGAGAGATTTGGAATCGTCGTAAAAATGGTGAAATTTACCCTGAACAACTCAACATTACAGCTGTAAAAAATAAAGAAAATATCATTACTAATTATGTTGCCACATTAACCGACATTACTATGCGTAAAGCGGCATCAGATAAAATTAAAGATTTAGCTTTTTACGACCCCCTTACGCACTTACCTAACCGTCGACTATTACTAGACCGACTCAGCCAGGCTTTAGTAGGAAGTTCACGTAGTGGCTATAAAGGCGCTTTGCTTTTTATCGACCTCGACCAGTTTAAATCACTTAACGATACTTTAGGCCATGACGTAGGTGATCAACTCTTACAACAAGTCGCTAAGCGTTTATTATCAGCCACTCGCAAAGGCGATACTGTCTCTCGTTTTGGCGGAGATGAGTTTGTTATTTTACTGGAGGATTTAAGCTCAGAACCTATTGAAGCCGCAACAAAATTAGAAACCATTGCTAATAAAATAATTAACGCTCTTAATCACCCTTATTTCCTTGGTGTGCATGAGAGACATAGCTCAGCCAGTATTGGCGCCAGGTTATTTGACGGCCAAGAAGCCTCACTAGAAACTATTTTAAAACAAGCCGATATTGCCATGTATCAGGCAAAAGATTCTGGGCGCAATACACTACGGTTTTTTGACCCAGAAATGCAAAAAACAATTCGCGCGCGTTATGAGCTTGAAAATGAATTACGCACGGCTATTAAAAAACAGCAATTTCAATTACATTACCAACTTCAAGTTGACCATTCAGGCAGGCCTATTGGTGCTGAAGCACTTATTCGTTGGCAGCACCCTACTCGCGGCATGGTTTCTCCCTTTAAATTTATTCCTATTGCCGAAGAAAACGGCATGATAATAAGCATTGGTCAATGGGTTTTAGAAACAGCATGCCAACAAATTAGCCAATGGGCAAACAATGAACAAAGCAAACACCTGGTTATCGCTATTAATGTCAGCGCCAAACAATTCAGCCAAGTAAACTTTGCAGACCAAGTCAATGCCGCTATTAATAAATATGCCATCGATGCATCGAAGCTTAAACTAGAGCTAACCGAAAGCATGTTAGTGGATAATATTGAGCAAATCATTACCACAATGCGCACCTTAAAAGAGCTGGGTATTACCTTTTCTTTAGATGATTTTGGTACGGGTTATTCTTCCCTTCAATACCTGAAAAAGCTCCCTTTAAGCCAATTGAAAATTGACCAATCGTTTGTTCGCGATATTTTAAATGATAAAAGTGATGAAGCGATTGTCAGTACCATTATTGCCATGGCTAAAAGCTTAGATCTAGATGTCATTGCCGAAGGGGTAGAAACGGATGAGCAAAAACAAGTTTTATTAAATAATGCTTGTACTCATTTTCAGGGTTATTTATTTAGTAAGCCTGTGGGAATTGATGAATTTAATCAATTAATCAATTCTTAGAAACGTGTAACTCTTATCATAGGAAAATACCCATGCAACAAAATAACAAAGTTAGCGCTTTTATATTAGGTAGCTTTCTATTTCTCGGGTTTGCAGTCTTAGGTTATTTACTTGCCAATGCAGCCATTGAATATAAACAGCTTGAACGCAGCATTAAAGTAAAAGGCTTATCTGAACATGAATATACGGCTGATATAGTGATATGGCCAATTCAATTTACCGTTGCCGATAATAATTTAGAAAACCTGTATGCTTCACTAGATAATAGCAGCACTAAAATTAAGTCATTCCTAGAGAAAAATAATATTAAAGCCACTGAAATCAGTCTTTCATTACCTGCCATTACCGATAAATCCGCACAGCAATATTCTAGCTCTACTAAAGCGAAATTTCGCTACGCTGCCATTCAAACAGTCACCGTTTATTCTCAAGAAATTGCAACCGTTCGCTTGGTGATGAGCCAGTTATCTGAACTGGGTAAGCAAGGCATCGTCTTCCCTCGCTCTGATTACAATTCTAAAACGGAATACCTATTCACTCGACTTAATCAAGTAAAACCAGAAATGATCGAAGAGGCAACTAAAAAAGCGCGTGAAGTGGCTCAAAAAT
>JAQRMR010000114.1 GCA_028599115.1 Methyloprofundus sp. | reverse complement strand
CATTACCTTACAAAACACCCGATAATGCTACAAAAAAAATGGAACACCCTCTATTCTGAAGGCAAAGGCAATTCAGAACCCGCTCATGTTTTAACCGATAACTTATTTTTGTTACCCAAAGCTGGCCATGCTTTAGATTTAGCCTGCGGTTTAGGTGAAAATGCGCTGTTATTAGCTAAGCAAGGCTTGACCACGGAAGCATGGGATATTTCTACCGTTGCTTTACAAAAAATACAAGAAAAATCAGAGGCTAATGCCTTATCTATTAAGACTTGCCCGTTGGAAATAAGTGCAGCTAGTTTTTCTAAATGCTCATTTGATGTCATTGTTATTAGTCGATTTCTTGACCGTTCGATTTGTGATGCGATAATGAGGGGCTTAAAACCTAATGGCTTGCTTTTTTATCAGACTTATACGCAACAAAAAGTATCTGAATTAGGCCCTAAAAACCCCCGTTTTTTATTAGCTGAAAATGAATTACTGTCTCTATTTTCCGAGTTAACAGTCGTCGCTTATACTGAACATGCCGATTTAGGGCTACTTGATAAAGGACTAAGAAACGAAGCGCAATTTATAGGGCGTAAGCCTGGCTAATAAAGTCTTTAATGAGAACGTTATGATAGAAAATTTAACACCACAACAATCTTGGGATTTAATGCAGTCTGATGCAAAGGCTGTTATGGTCGATGTGCGCACAAAAATGGAACATACTTTTTTAGGTCGCCCATTAAACGCCGTGCATGTGCCATGGAAAGAATCACCAGAATGGGCCTTAAATGCTGATTTTATTAGCCAAGTAGAACAAATTGCTAAAGATAAATCAGCCCCTGTTTTATTATTGTGTCGTAGTGGTGTGCGCTCATTAGAAGCGGCAAATGCGTTAGAAAAAGCAGGTTATCATCATTTAATTAATATTTTAGATGGTTTTGAGGGTGCTTTAGATGAGAATAAGCATCGCGGAAATATTAGCGGTTGGCGTTACAGTCAATTGCCTTGGGAGCAATCCTAGATTTAGTTCAACAACAAAATAACTCTAGTCTGCCAAGGTAGCTAGTCAATCTTTTTAAAATGTAACATCAACCTTAGTATAAATATAGTGATAGAAAAATTAAGAAATATAGCAATCATTGCCCACGTTGATCATGGTAAGACAACCCTTGTTGATAAGTTATTAGAGCAATCTGGTACTTTTGAAGCTCATGAGCAAACTTCTGAAAGAATGATGGATTCAAACGATCTTGAAAAAGAGCGTGGAATTACCATTTTGGCAAAAAACACAGCAATTGATTGGAATGGCTATCACATTAATATTGTGGATACACCAGGACATGCTGACTTCGGTGGTGAAGTTGAGCGTGTATTATCAATGGTTGATTCAGTATTATTATTAGTTGATGCCGTTGATGGTCCTATGCCACAAACACGCTTTGTAACACAAAAAGCGTTTGCATTAGGTTTAAAACCAATTGTGGTTATTAACAAAATTGATCGTCCTGGCGCACGCCCTGACTGGGTTGTTGATCAGACTTTTGATCTATTTGATAACCTAGGTGCAACGGATGAGCAGTTAGATTTTCCTATTATTTATGCCTCTGCATTAAACGGTTTTGCAGGCCTGGAAGAAGATATTTCAGGTGGCGATATGACACCACTATTTGAAACGATTGTTGAAAAAGTAGCACCACCACCGGTTGATGTTGATGCACCTTTTCAAATGCAAGTCATCAGCTTAGATTTTAACTCTTACGTGGGTTTAATCGGTATTGGTCGAATTCAACAAGGAACTGTTAAGCGTAATATGCCATTAACGCTCATTGATAATGAAGGTAATACGCGCTCTGGTCGTATGCTGAAATTATATGGCTTTAGTGGTTTAGAGCGTGTCGAAGTTGACTCTGCACAAGCTGGGGATATTATTGCTTTCTGTGGAATTGATAAATTACAAATTTCAGAAACACTATGTGACCCTGAGCATGTTGCTGCTTTACCGCCTCTTAGCATTGATGAGCCAACAGTGAGCATGACTTTCCAAGTTAACAACTCACCGTTTGCAGGTAAAGAAGGTAAATTTATTACTACGCGCCAAATTAGTGATCGCCTAGAAAAAGAACTACAACATAACGTTGCTTTACGTGTTGCACCAACAGAAGATCCTGATAAATTTAAAGTATCAGGCCGTGGTGAATTGCACTTATCCGTATTAATTGAAAATATGCGCCGTGAAGGCTTCGAAATGGGTGTTTCTCGCCCAGAAGTTATTATTAAAGAAGTTGATGGTGTTAAGTCCGAGCCGTTTGAATATGTAACCATTGAAGTTGAAGAAGAGCATCAAGGTTCTATCATGGAAAAACTAGGTGACCGTAAAGGTGACCTAAAAGACATGGTTCCAGATGGTAAAGGCCGTATTCGTTTAGAGTACATCGTGCCTTCACGTGGTTTATTAGGTTTCCAAACAGAGTTCTTAACAGCAACATCAGGTTCTGGTTTGTTTTACCATGTATTCGATCACTACGGCCCAATGAAAGAAGGTGAAGTCGGTACCCGTGTTCGTGGTGTATTGATTTCTATGGCTGGCGGTAAAGCGGTTGATTACTCTTTATACCCACTACAAGCACGTGGTGAATTATTAGTGGTTAATGGCGATGAAATTTACGAAGGCATGCTAGTCGGTATTCACTCACGTACTAATGATTTAGTGGTTAACCCAACTAAACCTAAACCACTAACTAACGTTCGTGCATCAGGTACAGATGAAAGTTTAACTTGTGCGAAAATTCAAAAAATGACTTTAGAGCAAGCTTTAGAGTTTATTGATGATGATGAGTTAGTTGAAGTAACACCTGAGTCAATTCGTCTACGTAAGATTTTATTAACTGAAGTTGCACGTAAGCGTAAAAAATAATAAATAAAGCGTCACTACTCAGCTTTGCTCTATAGGGTTTATTCTACCGGGAATAACGGTAGGCACAGGGGTTAATAGCAAGCCCTGAAGCCTAAATTTCAACGCTAAGTAGTCACAATAAAGCCATCAATTACCTTTAATTGATGGCTTCTTTTTCATTATTTGAAGATAAAAACATGGCAGATAGAATCGCAAGTGTTGAGCGCAACACATTAGAGACAAAAATTCGTATTACGGTTAATCTTGATGGGACAGGAAAAGCAAAATTTGAAACGGGCGTACCCTTTTTAGAGCACATGCTTGACCAAATTGCTCGTCACGGCATGATTGATATGGATGTGTTTTGTCAGGGTGATTTACAAATTGATGACCATCATACGGTAGAAGATATTGGTATTACTCTAGGACAAGCTTTTGCACAAGCCGTGGGGGATAAAAAAGGTCTATACCGTTACGGTCATGCTTATGTGCCTTTAGATGAAGCTTTGTCGCGTGTTGTGATTGACTTTTCAGGTCGTCCTGGCTTGTATTATGAGGTTGATTATCCACGCTCTATGATTGGCAGTTTTGATGTTGATTTATTTCGTGAATTTTTTCAAGGCTTTGTTAATCATGCAGGTGTGTCTTTACACATAGACAGCTTAAAAGGCAGAAATGCCCACCATATTGCAGAAACTATTTTTAAAGCTTTAGGCAGAGCCATGCGTATGGCGATCACCGAAGACCCTCGAATGGCAGGTATCATGCCATCAACAAAAGGTGTTCTGTAAGCCCTCGCTGGCCACAATGTAAGGAAGTTATTTTCATAGCTTCCTTATTTTCTTTTCTATTACTACCCTCACATTATTAATGTCATCTGTCGCCGTTATTGATTATGGCATGGGGAATTTACACTCCATTGCTAAAGCCTTACAACATGCTGCACCCGAAGTAAGCGTCCGCGTTGTTTCTGATAAACAATCTATTCTAGCTGCTGATCGCGTAGTATTGCCTGGTGTCGGCGCAATGCGCGAATGCATGACTGCCTTGCAAGCCAATGAGCTGCTTGAAGTTATTGATGAAGCGGCAAAAAACAAACCCTTCTTAGGGGTTTGCCTAGGCATGCAAGCATTATTAACATCTAGCGAAGAAAATGGCGGTACTGATAGCCTTAATTTAATTCCTGGCTCGGTAAAGCATTTTGAACATGATTTGCTTGACGCACAAGGTGAGCGCTTAAAAATCCCACACATGGGTTGGAATCAAGTGCAACAACACGAACACCCGTTGTGGGCTAACATCCCACAAAACAGCCGATTTTATTTTGTGCATAGTTATTTTGCACAAGCTGAAAATGCAGCGCACATTGCTGCAACAACGGAATACCCCTCTGAATTTGCTTGTGCCATAGCAAAAGATAATATCTTTGCCACACAATTTCACCCTGAAAAAAGCCATGATGTTGGTTTGCAATTATTAGCTAACTTTTTGCGCTGGGATGG
>JAQRMR010000113.1 GCA_028599115.1 Methyloprofundus sp. | reverse complement strand
GACTGAAAGCAGCAAAATATGCTCATAAATGCTTAGGGCTTTCGGCAAACTTAGGCAAACCTGGGTCCATTATGTCCCAAGCTTGTGCAGATGAAACCCAAAAATCCATGTGCGGTTGATACGATAGAGAGCTATATACGATTTTACAATTATAAAAGAATATACATTCAGGGGTTGAGTATAAAACGCTCCACCAGCAGACTAATTTAATGAAAAAAGCGGCTTAAAATCCCTCCAAAAAACTTGACCATTAGAATTCCTAGTTTTTGAAGATTGTGGGCTATAAACCCTTCCTGAATTATTAGGCCATTACAAGCAATACTTTTGGGTAGCTCCAATTGCTTCATTAGCTGGGCAACAATCAGTAATCCCACTCTGGAGGTCAATTGTTCTTTTGTGCTTTTGAGTTTGTAAGGTAATATACTCATCTGTCTTGGCTGCATCCTTTGGGTGATGGGCTGTTTGGTCGCAATCCATTATACTGCCAAGGCTTCATCGGTTTTTATTCTTTCTATGTGGGAATTTAGGAACCTACATAATTATACTTTTTCTTGAATAGTAAGAATAAGTAGTAAATATTTGGATCCCCATGCTCAAACTGGAAGACATTAAAAAAGACGCACAAATTCGTGGCCTTGAAGGGGACAAAATAGTAAAAATTGTTCACTCAGAATTTGTAGGAACAGACTCAATCAGTGTTTTTTATGTAGATCAGGAGGGTGTACCAGGTACACAATCTTTATTTCGTTCAGATGAATCACGCTTGGAACTTGCTAAATCAGGGAGAGCATGGTCATTTGATGCAGCAGGTCCAGAGTTTAAATTAGGTCTGGAAGCTTATCGGATCAATTTAGCACACCTATTTGACCCCATGATGGCCGTTCATACGTCAAATGTAGAGCCATTACCGCATCAAATTTCTGCTGTATACGAATCCATGCTACCACGCCAACCTTTACGTTATGTTTTGGCAGATGATCCTGGGTCGGGTAAGACCATTATGGCGGGGTTATTTATTCGTGAACTTATTATGCGTGCAGATGCTAAACGTATTTTGATCGTTTCACCTGGCTCCTTATCCGAACAGTGGCAAGATGAATTATTAGAAAAATTTGGACTCACATTTGAAATCTTCAGCCGCGAAAAACAAGAACAGTGTGCTTCGGGCAACTATTTTGAAGAACAGCACCAACTCATTGCTAGACTTGATCAGTTATCACGTAGTGATGATTTTAAAGAAAAATTAAAAACTACAGACTGGGATTTAATTGTCGTTGATGAAGCACACAAGATGTCAGCGCATTACTTTGGTAACAAAGTTAATGAAACTGCTCGTTTTAAACTCGGAAAGTTATTGGGTTCCATTACCAGACATTTCCTACTCATGACAGCAACCCCGCATAATGGCAAAGAAGAAGATTTTCAGTTATTTCTCTCATTACTTGATGGAGATCGTTTCTACGGTAAATTCAGAGAAGGTGCGCATAAAGTAGATATTTCTGACATGATGCGGCGCATGGTTAAGGAAGACCTGCTTAAATTTGATGGTACCCCTTTATTCCCTGAACGAATTGCCTACACAGCAAATTATGAATTATCATCATTAGAAGCGGCTCTTTATTCTGAAGTAACGGATTATGTTCGTAACGAAATGAATCGAGCTGATAAGCTTGATGGTAAGCGTAAAGGAACGATTGGTTTTGCACTAACTCAATTACAGCGTCGATTAGCATCAAGTCCTGAAGCAATTTACCAGTCTATTAAGCGACGCAGAAAACGGCTTGAAAGCCGATTAGAAGAAGAGAAGTTAGTAGAGCGCGGACATAAGGTAGCTGAAACATTAGGCAAATATGATGTAAAAGATGTCCCAAAAAATATCGATGAAGCTGAAGATGAAATGCGGGCTGAAGACTATGAAGACTTTGTAGAAGATGTTGTTGATCAGGCAACAGCCGCCGAAACGATAGAAGAGCTCCATGCTGAAATAATTATTCTTAAAGACTTGGAAAGTAAAGCATGTAATGTCGTGCAATCAGGAAATGATAAAAAGTGGGAAGAACTATCTAGTCTCTTACAAGATACACCTGAAATGTTCGATAGTGCAGGCAGTCGACGTAAACTGATTATCTTTACAGAACATCGTGACACACTGGCTTACTTATTAGAAAGAATTACCAGTATGCTGGGTAGACCAGAATCTGTGGTAACCATTCACGGGGGGACTAATCGAGATCAGCGCAGAAAAAATCAGGAAGAGTTTCGCAATAACCCAGATGTGATTATCATGCTGGCGACTGATGCAGCAGGTGAAGGTGTAAATTTACAAAATGCCAATCTAATGGTCAACTACGACTTACCTTGGAACCCCAACCGTTTGGAGCAACGATTTGGACGTATTCATCGTATCGGACAAACAGAAGTTTGTCATCTTTGGAATATTGTTGCCAATGAAACACGAGAAGGCTCAGTGTTTCAAAAATTACTGGATAAACTAGAAGTAGAACGTGAAGCTTTAGGTGGCCGAGTATTTGATATTCTTGGCGAAGCCTTTGATAACATATCACTTAAAGATCTTTTAGTTGATGCCATTCGTTATGGTGAACGAGATGAAGTTAAAGCAAAATTAAATGAAGTGATTGATAATGCATTGGATACCTCTCACTTAAAAGAAATACTTAAACGTAATGCCTTAGTTGAAGAAGGTATGGGTATGGAAGAGCTTTATGCCGTTAAGGAAGAAATGGAAAAAGCAGAGGCACGTAAATTACAACCCTATTTTATCCGTGCATTTTTTACCGAAGCGTTTAAAACTTTAGGTGGAGAACTGCGTAATAGAGAAGCAGGTCGATATGAAATTAAGCATGTCCCTGCATCTATTAGAGAACGAGATCGTGTGATAGGCGAAACACGAACACCCGTACTAAAAAAATATGAACGTATCTGTTTTGAGAAACAGTACCTTCGCGTACATGGTAAACCTATGGCCGATTTAATTCACCCAGGGCATCCATTAATGCATTCGATTACAGATATGGTTCTGGAAGCCCATAGAAATAAACTAAAGCAAGGATCAGTACTGGTTGACCCTAATGATGAGGGTATAGAACCAAAAGTATTGTTTATGATTGACCATAGTGTACGACAAGTGGGTAATGCTAATAAGCAGTCAATCAATGTTTCACGCCGTTTACAATTTGTAGAAATTGATCAACAAGGTCAAACTAGTCATGCAGGGTGGGCCCCTCATCTTGATTTACAACCCATAGCAAAAGCTGAACACACTTTAATTGAAGACATTTTAGCGCAACAATGGCTCAATAATAACCTCGATAAACTAGCGCTTAACCATGCTACTCAACATCTAGTACCAGATCATTATCAAAGTGTAAAAAATCGTAGAGAAAGACAATCGGATAAAATACTCTCTGCTGTTAATGAAAGACTGGTTAAAGAAATCAGTTATTGGTCAGACCGTTATATAAAATTATCTGAAGATGTCTCCGCTGGTAAACAACCTCGTGTACAACCAGCAAATGCGAAAAGGCGGGTTGAGGAGCTGACAGCGCGGCTAGAACAACGAAAAAAAGAATTGGAAGAAATGGCAAATATCGTATCAGGCAACCCAGTGGTTATTGGCGGCGCATTAGTCATACCGCAAGGTTTAATAGCCCAACGTAAAGGGGAAGATGCTTTTTGTGTAGATGCTGAATCACGCGCACGTATTGAACAAATAGCCATGCAAGCAGTGGTGGATAAAGAGCAAGCATTAGGTAATCAAGTAAAAGACGTAGCTGCTGAAAAATGTGGCTGGGATATAACTTCACAACCACCTGTTATAGACGGTAAACTACCCGATGCTAAACATATTGAGGTTAAAGGCAGAGCAAAAGGAAAAAGCACCATAACAGTCAGTCGTAATGAAATTATTTATGCATTAAATCAAGCAGATAAATTTATTTTAGCCATTGTGATTGTTGATGGTGAAAAGCATGAGGGGCCGCATTACATTAAAGAACCATTTACTCAAGAACCTGATTTTGGTGTGGCGAGTATTAATTATGAATTAAAGGATCTTTTATCCAAGGTAGACAAACAATGAAATTAAAAAGCTTAAAATTAACAAATTTTCGTTGTTTTGAAACTTTAAATATCAATTTTGAAGATCAATTAACGGTTGTTGTTGCTGAAAACGGAGCAGGTAAAACAGCTGTTTTAGATGCTATTGCTATTGCAATAGGTCCCTTTTTACGTGGTTTTGATACTGGTACGGATAAGGGGTTTAAGCATGAAGATGCGAGGCTTTCCTTTAGAAGCGGTCTTCACATACCACTAGAAGATGCTAATCAACGAATGGAAGCTCAATATCCGATTTCTTTGGATGCATCGGGTTTTATTGATGATAAGCAAATAGGTTGGTCAAGGGAGTTAACAGGAAAAAAGACACAAACAACTTATGGTAAGGCAAAAAACCTTGTTGATTATGCAAAAGAAAAACAGCAAAAGGTTCGAGAGGGTGATCAATCTGTAGTCCTACCTATAGCTGTTTATTACGGCACAGGACGATTATGGAAAACCAGCAAAGAAAGCCGTAAGAATTCCTCCGAGTTTCACTCTAGGCTTTATGGTTATCAAAATGCTTTAAATTCTGACTCAACTTTTAAATTATTTAAAAACTGGTTTACCGACGAAAGCCTCGCTGAATATAAAATGATCGTTGCAAATATATTGGAGCATAAAAAGGTTGATGCGAATAGTAAAGATACAGCACCAACTCTTTCTTTAGCACTTGAACAAGTAAGAAATGCAATTGATCAATGTTTGTCTATCTCTGGCTGGAGTACCTTGCAATATGATGCAAAATGGAGTGAATTAGTTCTACGTTATAAGCATGATGAACAACTAGACTCATTTATTCCAGTTTCCCAATTAAGTGATGGAGTGAAGGCAATGTTAGCTTTAACAGCTGATATTGCTTTTCGTTGTGTCAAACTAAATCCTGATTTAGATTCACCCATACAAGAAACAGAAGGAATAGTCCTGATTGATGAAGTTGATTTGCATTTGCATCCAAAATGGCAACAAACTGTTTTGAGTGATTTACAAAAAACCTTTCTTAAAATTCAATTTATTGTCACTACACATAGTCCACAAGTTTTAAGCACTGTACCATCCGAGTGTATCCGCATAATTGATAATGGCGAAGTTTATTCCGCACCAAAAGGCAGTAAAGGTGCCGAATCCTCGCGCTTATTAAAGCGAATATTTAATGTGGATACACGGCCACAAGTAGATGAAAATACTAAATTATTATTGGCTTACGAAAAGTTGGTATATGCAGATGAATGGCCTTCTTCAGAAGCAAAAGAAAAACGTAAGCGACTGGATGATATTTATGCTGGTGAAGAACCTAAATTAACTGAACTGGATTTATATATCGAAAATCGCAGCTGGGAGCTTGGCCTTGAAGAAAATCAATAAATCTCAGCCTCCCAATACACTCACTCAGTATGCGCAACAGAACCCACAGACACAGACACATTGGGAGGATTTTCGCCATCACAATGGTTCTACAGCTTATAGAGAAATCAAGCAAATTATGCTTGTAGACCAAGGTGGACTATGCGGCTACTGTGAGAAAAAACTCAGTCAATTGCCAGAGAATAAACAACGTGTCGAGCATTACCATTCAAAGTCTGATCTATCTAATATCCATATAAATTGGGCTTTAGACTGGGATAATGTATTTGCTGTTTGTTTAGGTGGCAGTGATGCAAATAAACAGGCACATCCATTACCAAAAAATTTAAGTTGTGATGCGCACAAAGACCATTTAATTACTAAAGGTAAATTACCTAATGAGTGTGAAGGGCATTACTTAAACCCTCTTCAGCTTATTGCGATCCCTGGTCTGTTTGATTTTGATAAAGCAACAGGACGATTAAGCCCAAACGAAAATGCCTGTACCCAGTGGCAAGTGCCCGAAAATCAATATGACACAACCTATAAATTGGTGGAGAAAACCATAGAAATACTTAACCTTAATTGCCAACGATTATTAGATGACCGTTTGGAAGTATTAAAAGAATATAACCAAGAAATTGCCAAAGCAAGAAAAGCCCAGGATAAAGAAGGATTAAAAAAGTTAAGCCAACGTTGGTTTTCTAGGAAATGGCCTTCTTTTTTCACAACACGCCGAATTTTATTAGGACAGCACGCAGAAGCTTGTTTAGAAAATTTAGCTTATAACGGATAAATATGAGCAATATCAAAATACCCAAAAAACTAATCGAAGTAGCTTTGCCGCTGGATGATATTAATGCGGCAGCATCGCGTGAAAAATCTATTCGTCATGGTCATCCCTCTACATTACACCTATGGTGGGCTAGACGACCTTTAGCCGCAGCACGAGCAGTTATTTTTTCTCAAATGGTTAATGATCCAGGTGGTGAACGGGGTTATTATGCAGGGAAAACCAAAGCACAAGCTGATGCAGAACGGGAAAAGCTATTTGATATTATTCGTGATTTGGTGAAATGGGAAAATACTAATAATGAAGAGGTGTTAGAACGCGCACGAGAGGAAATACGTAAGAGCTGGCGTGAGACTTGTGCGCTTAATAAAGGTAAAGAAGGGTTTGATCCTGAAAAATTACCTGCTTTTCATGATCCATTTGCGGGTGGTGGAGCTTTGCCATTAGAAGCTCAACGTTTGGGATTAGA
>JAQRMR010000112.1:6234-23225 GCA_028599115.1 Methyloprofundus sp. | reverse complement strand
GGTTGCTGATGCCACCTGTCCAGAAGGCTTCCCATATTTTATCGACTTGGCTTTTTAGTTCACCGTTTATCATGAATTTCCTTGATATTATGCTACTGGTTCATAGTTAATCGTGTACCTGAAATAGCTACACATTTAAGACGGGACAGAGGTAGGATGGGCAAAGGGCTTTATCCGTGCCCATCAATTTAGCGCGACACTGTTGATGGGCACGTCGTACCTCCTTTGCCCATCCTACATTTTATAATGTTGTCCCGTTTTAAAATGGTAGCCCCTGAAATGGTGGTATTAGCTTAGAATTACCAGATATTTTAAGCATGAGAATTTAATGGTAAAAAACACACGCCAATGATGCAGTCCGTAGGCTGGGTTAGATTTTCTAGCGTATCGCAGAAAACGTAAGCCAACATTTTTCGTACACCAACATTGTTGGGGTTCGTACCTCAGCCTACGTGCTATCTTCTAGTTTTCTCTATCAATAAAATACAGCACACCTTTTTGAGTCGGGCATTTTTTTGTATCAACCTTAATATTAAGTCGTGCTGCTGAACCTTTTAAGTCAGCAGGCAATTTCCCCGTAAACAAATAATAATTTGTCACTAGCTTATAAGACAATTTAGCTGGTATTTTTTTTGCTGTTGCTTCAACTAAATCTAGATTCTCAACATCCACTCCTGAAACCCAAAAAGTAAACTCACCTTCTGGTTTAAGTTTAGACCTATCCGCTGGCTCTATATGTGAAATAGCCACTTTTCTACAAGCACCATTTTTATCACCACCTTTTCTACCATGGTTGCCACCGCCATGATTCATAGCAGACATTGCTGTACCAGAAGTTAATAAAATCGCCGTTAGAGTCGTTGTTAAAATTGATTTTTTAAGCATATCCCATCCCTTAATCAAGTGTAATAAATAGATAAATTATAACTGATGTTACGCAGTCGTAGGTCGTGTTAGCTTATTGAACGAAGTGAAATAACGTAACGCGACGGGTGTTTTACCACTGCTGAATCAAGTGTAATAAATAGATAAATTATAATATATTTCAGCCAATATCCAAGATGGATTTTAAGCATTGGATATTTTAGTCAGCTTTAAGCTTAATTCTTTTTGATTGCAAACTACTTTATTGCAAACTACCGCCGCCAATAAACCTTCCGCTAAATTAAGTGGGTATATACGCCAATCCTCTGCTAAACCACACTTATTTGGTACACGTAAAAATTGATCTAGGGTATTAGGCTGCAAAACGCACTGATTTAAACCCAAAGTAATACCTTGTCCCACCGCCTTCACAAAAGCTTCTTTTCTTACCCATAGCTGATAAAAAGCACACCCTTGCTGTTCAACATTTAAGGCATGCCAGTACTCAGACTCTTCTGGGGAAAAGCATTTCTTTACCAACCCTTTCCAACTCTCGCGTTGCTTAAAATACTCAATATCAATACCTAGCTGGCACTCACTTTGCACAACAGCCAGCGCCCATGCATTTTCTGTGTGCGACAAGTTAAAGCTAAGCTCAGGATAATCCAGCAAAAAAGGCTTACCCCGCTCACTGAGAGAAAAAACTAATTTTTCTGCTGATTCAGCAACGTACCCGGCTAAAGTTTCCCGCAATAAACCATGCGCAAAAACATATCGCTGCGTCAATTTAGTTTGTTTAAATCGCTGCGCAATACCTTGCTCGCGCTGATCGAGTGTTTGCCAATAAGCCGCATATTTTTCCTGCTGCTGGCGTACATCTAATGAATAATAAACATCCAATTTACTGGCTGATTTTTTGCACACTAGCAAAACCCTCCCCACGCGGATCACTAGCGGCTGATAAAACGCCTGTCGCCTTATCTAGCTGTACCGCCTGCATATTGCCATAGTTATAATATTGCTTTAATTGATGGCCTAATTTTTCTAAGGCTCGAATTTCAGCTTCCTCTAGCCCCCCTTTTTCATACAACACGACATCAGGTTTATATTGATGATGAAAGCGCTTTACCTGCACTTGCGATTTAGGACCTTGCCCTTTGGCAAAATCTAAAATAGCTAATAAAACCATTGAAGGGATACGGCTTCCCCCTGGTGTGCCCAAAGCAGCAACTCGCTCTTGTTGCTCTACAAAACTAGGGCTCATACTCGATAACATGCGTTTTCCTGGGGCAATTAAATTGGCTTTACCGCCCACTAAGCCATAACCATTAGCGGCATTTTCTGACGCTTGAAAATCATCCATTTCATTATTTAAAACAACCCCCGTTCCCTCGGCAACAATTCCCGCACCAAAAGGAAAGTTAATACTTAAGGTGGCTGCGACACGATTACCTTGTTGGTCAATAATAGAAAAATGCGTGGTATTTCGCCCACCTTGTTTTGCTTTGCTATAGCCACTTAAAGCATCACTCGCAAGACTTTTATCTGCCCTAATTGAACTGGCTAAACCATAAGCATATTGCTTACTTAATAGTCGTTTGCTGGGTACATCAACAAAATCATCATCCCCTAAATACAAGGCGCGATCATGATATGCTCGACGTAAGCTTTCTATTATTAAATGCTTCGCAGTTATATCATCAACCGCATCTAAATCTAACGTTTCTAAAATATTTAGTGCTTCAAGCAACAAAGTCCCTCCTGCAGATGGCAGCGCAGCACTGGTTATTTGCATATCCTTATATTGCCCAACAACAGGTTGTCGTCGCTTTACTTGGTATTCTTTTAAATCCTCTAATTGCCAGATACCGCCTAATTTTTGCACCGAATTCACTAACTTCTCTGCTACCTCTCCTTGATAAAAACCTGCTTTCCCTTTTGCTGCGATTTGTTTCAGTGTTTTTGCTAAGGATTTTTGCTGCAATAAAGTATCTTTTTCCGGCAACTCTCCCTCGATTAAAAATAGTTTCGCTATAGTATCCTGCTGTTTTAATACCGACTGTCTAAAACGTAATAATTTCCTGTGCCGCTCGCCAATCTTAAAACCTTGCTCCGCATAACGAATCGCAGGTGCTAAACTTTCCGCCAAACTTAATTGGCCGTAGTTTTTTGATAAATACACTAGAGCAGCTGGCATACCAGGGATTCCTGCTGCCAACGCACCATTTAATGAAAGCAATTTATTCACTTGGCCTTGTTTATCCAAATACATATTTTTATGTGCTGCTAAAGGCGCTTTCTCACGCCCATCGAGCATAATATTTGTGTTATCCGATTCACGATGTAATAACCAAAAGCCACCGCCTCCTAAACCTGAACCAGAAGGTTCAACCACCGCCAAAGCAGCACTCACCGCAACCGCCGCATCATAAACATTACCGCCTTTATTTAAGACTTCAAACCCAGCTTGGGTTGCTAAAGGATGCGCTGATGCAATCGCCGCCTCACGTACTTTATGTGTGCTACAACCTGTTATACTAATAACAAAAAATAATAACAGCCCACTGCTGCTTTTAAACTTATCTAAAGACCCAAACATGACAACGACTCCTTTTACAAATATAGCTGCGCTTATTATCGATATGGATGGCGTATTATGGCATGGCGACCGAGCTATTGCTGGCTTAAGCGAATTCTTCCAGACCTTACGCAAAAAATCACTGCCCTTTGTATTGGCCACTAATAATGCCAGCCATACGCATGAGCAATATATTGATAAACTTGCCTCTATGGGAATCACTATTAAACCTGAAGAGATTCTTACCTCAGGTATGGCGACAGCAAGTTACTTAAGCCAACATTACCCGCCTGCAGAAACACGTATTTTTGTTTTAGGTGAAGCGGGTGCAAGCCAACCCTTAAAAGAAAAAGGTTACACATTAACGGATGTTTATCAGCTAAATACCAAAGAGCTCCCTAATGCAGGTGCAGATATTGTCGTTTGCGGTAAAGATGAAACCATTACTTGGGATAAGTTATCCACTGCAACCCTTAACTTACAAGCTGGAGCAAAGTTTATTGCCACTAATGGCGATACAAGCTTACCTACAGAGCGCGGCTTAATTCAAGGAAATGGTGCGATTTTAGCTGCGCTACATGCTGCCACAGGAAAAACAGCCACTGTTATAGGTAAACCAGAACCTATTATGTATCAACAAGCCTTAGCTATTTTAGGCTCCACCCCAGAAACAACCATTGCAATTGGTGATCGTTTAGATACTGATATTTTAGGTGCTGTACGCACTAATATGCGCAGCCTAATGGTATTAACCGGCGCTTCCAAACGCGAAGACATTGCTTTACTTGATTATGAACCCACTTGGGTGATGGATGATTTAATTGCCGTAACTAAAGCACTAAAAAAACTGCCTGCTTGATAGCCTCACTGCCGCTAAACAAATACCGTAGGTCGGAATAGCGTCAGCGTTTTCCGGCATTATTAAACACAGTTTGGTATGGGGGGGTGATTGAAAGGTGGAAAACACTGCGTTATTCGTAACTTCTCATTATCCACAGGATCGAACTCCTGAATAAATGGAACGCAGGTCTTTAGCCTGCATTGATTCAACGGCAGGCTAAAGACCTGCGTTCCTGTATGCGCTTTATGAAGGCTAAAGCCTTCGTTCCAACGCCCTGAAATAATGAGAAGTTACAGATTTTTCGCTTTGCTTGATAAGCCAACCCACAACATAAGTTATTGTTTAACAATTACTTACACTTTAACTTAATGGTAGCTATCGATAGCCTTCACAACTCACTATCAAACAAATCCATTTGCTTATAATACAAACTTTGCTGCTCTAAGCTAGATAAAGTCACGCCTAATAAGCGCACTTTATAGTCACCTAACACCTCTTTTGCTAATAATTTTCTAAGCAGCATTTCATTAAAGTACGCGGCTTTAATAGGCTGCTTAAAACTCAAACTACGTGTTATTTGCTGAAAATCATGATACTTAATTTTTACTGTTAAAGTTCGTGCATACAGTTTTTTAGCTTGTACTTTGATTAAGGATTTAGCAAACAGTTCATTTAACTGTTGATAAATTTCTGCGGGTTCTTGTAAGTCTTTTTCATACGTTGTTTCCGTACCTATCGATTTTCTGACTCGATACGGGTTCACCTTACGCTCATCTATCCCTTGTGCTATTTGATAAAAAAACAAAGCAGCTTTGCCAAAGTGTTGCTGCAAAGTAGGTAAAGAAAATCGCCTTAAATCCGCGCCTGTTTTAATACCCAAAGCATGCATTTTTTGTTCAGTTGCTTTGCCCACACCATAAAACTCACCCACGGGCAATTGCCCGACAAAATCAAAACCCTGCTCAGGCGTAATCAAATACAAGCCATCGGGCTTATCTTTATCTGAGGCAATTTTGGCAAAGAATTTATTATACGAAATACCCGCTGAAGCCACTAAGCCCGTCTCTGAATAAACCTGCTGTTTAATCGATTTTGCCAACCGGGTTGCGGAACCTTGAAATAAGCGGCTATCCGTTACATCTAGATACGCTTCATCTAAGGATAAAGGTTCGACTAAATCGGTATATTCATGAAATATTTGTTGAATTTGTTCTGATGCCTCTTTGTATGCCGCAAAGTTGGGCTGTACAAAAATAGCATGCGGACAAAGCCGATAGGCTCTGGATGATGGCATTGCAGAATGCACGCCATACTTTCTTGCTTCGTAACTACAGGTTGCGACAACACCTCGGCTATCAGGCTTACCGCCGACAATAACAGCTTTGTTTTGATAGCTTGGGTTATCACGTTGCTCCACTGCAGCAAAAAAAGCATCCATATCAATATGAATAATTTTGCGCAATGGAGCTGTCATAAAAGTCTAATAACTACTCTTTCAACTCCAAATCTTTCTGCGCAACCGCTTCTTCAGTCGCACTCCAGTCTGAAAATGGAAACGGTGTTTCATCGGTATTGAAAGTTAAAAATAATAAAATATGATAAGTATATGCCGCTAATTTTTGCCCAAAACCTAAAATATTCTCGTTCGGGTTTCCGGTGATTAAAGTAGAAATAATCTGCAATAAAACCACCACCCAAAGCAAGGTGCGAACCACACCAATAATCACAGCAAAAACAAGAATAAAAGCAATACGCTTCCAAGTGCTTATTTTTTTAAGGTTCTCATTTGTTTGCTCATCTAATTCCATCAACTTACCCTCGGTTCATTACATCACGTAAATCAAGTGCCGCAGCGTTAGCACGAGATACATAACTTGCCATTGCTAAAGAATAGTTAGCCGAAAAACCGTAACCCTCCCCATTTAAAATCATAGGGCTAGTAATCGGTGCTAAGGCATTTTGCATTTCGTGAATCATAATATCCACCGTATCCATTGCCCGCTTATCTTCTAAAATCAAATTAAAATCGTGCTTAATCGCTTGCAATATGTGTAATAGCGCCCAACAAGAACCACGCGCCTGCCAAAAAACATTATCCAACTCTAACCACGTTGTTTGTGAGATAGCCGCGGATTTATCTAATTTAATATCATAGGCTTCATAGCGATCCGTACTCGCACTGAGTTGAGTAGATAAGCCGCCTAAGCGCTTAATAATAATTTCAACATATTGCCATAAATTATCGGCACGAGAATAAAAATGCCCTGGGTTTTTATGCCCAGGGTTAGCAAGGCGCACCATATAGGCATGCAAAGCATCAATCCCTTTTTGATATTCTGATTCTGATGAAGGCAGCGCCCATGAATTATGCTCATAATAAAAATAAGGCTCGGCTACCGCCAAATCTGGATCTTCTGCTGACTGAGACTGTGAACGTGCCAAATGGTTTCTTAATGCAGATGCGCCATCACGCAACATAACCAATACCCCATATTCCCAGCTAGGAATATTATCTAATAACAACCCTGGAACACCCACATCATTAGTTAAGTATCCACCCGGTTTGTAAAGTAAGGTTTCAGCAATGTGCGCCAAAGTATTAGCATAAACATAACCTACAGGTAAATCATCAACATGGTCTAATTGTTGGCGAATTTTTGCCTCTTCAACAACATCGAATGCTTTAGGCTCTATACTCCAGTAACCACCTAACACGATAATAACAATTACGCCTAGTGCAAAAATAGCACTTAAAAACCATGTAACCCCTTTCGATTCCGCTTCCTGCGAAAAGTCATTTGCCGCCATTTTATTACCCTATTTAATTAAAATTACTACACCAAGACTTGGCTCTATACCCGAACTAAAAGGCATTGAAAAATTCTTTATATAGTACCATTATTCCAAACGTGAGATAAGCTAATCTATTTGCCTGACTCCTGACTATCCTAGGCACTTTAATAAAGGCGCTTAATCTAACTGATGTTACGCAGTCGTAGGTCGTGTTAGCTTATTGAACGAAGTGAAATAACGTAACGCGACGGGTGTTTTACCACTGCTTGTCGCGTTACGTTATCTGCGCTACGCTTAGATAATCTAACACGCCCTACCTTCATTCAGACGCTAACCCTTCAAATTCTGATATTAATCAGCTGATATTACGCAACCGTAATAAATTTTATGTCACTCATGATCGATAGATGATGAAGCTTACGGAATACGAGCTACATTGGCGCAATAAGCGCAATGCTGCGTAACATCAGTTAATCTAATTTAAAAGACCATCAGAATTTCATAAAAGAACGGCTTGGCTACTAATAAATTTAGTTAGTTAGTCACCCTGATACTTAAATTCGGAAAAATTTCCCCTAACTCTAACAGATTAAAGTATTATGATGAACCATCTATAAAGCTTCAGTTATCATTATGCCTAATACAATAGACCGACAGCCACCTGAAAATACCGTTCTAGATAACGTACCGCTATCTCCCGATGAGTATAGCCATCTGTTCGATCTGCAATTAAAAATATTAGAAATGTCAGCTTCGCATGACAAAGTAAGTGATGTTCTCGCTCAGCTATGCCAACTCGCTGAAAGCTTACTACCTAACTCCGTTGCATCTATTATGCTAAAAGACTCTAAAACGGGGCTACTCAGTGTATTAAGCGCACCTTCAGTGCCACAGGTTGGTATTGATGCTTTGTGTAATTTGCAACCAGGGCCTGGTGGTGGCTCTTGTGGTAATGCGGTTTTTAAAAACCAAGCTCAATATGTGCAAAATACTTTTGAAGATGAACGCTGGGTAGACTTACGCCAGGTGGCTTATGATTTTAACCTATGCTCTTGCTGGTCTCTTCCTGTACGCAATGATACTAACGAAGCAATTGGCAGCTTTACTTTATCATCATTTGAACATCGCTCCCCAGCCCCCTTTCATAAAAAGTTACTTGAAACGGGTGCAGCTATTGTTAGGGTTGTGCTTAATAACCAGTCCAATGAAGAACGTATTCAGTTATTTTCCACGGCCATTCAAAGAGCCTCAGAAGGCATTATGATTACCGATAATAAAAATAACATCATTGAAATCAACCCTTCGTTTGAAGCCATTTATGGTTATAGTATTAAAGATGTGATTAACCGTAACCCAACTGTACTTTCATCAGGAAAGCATGATAAAAACTACTACAAACAAATGTGGGGGGAGATTAATACTAATAACCACTGGGGTGGAAAAATCATCAATAAGCGCGCTGATGGGAGTGAAATTACACAATGGATGAGTGTCAGCCGAATTCTCGGTAAGAACCAGAAAGTACAAAATTATCTTGCTGTTTTTTCTGATTTAACTGAACTAAAAAATGCTCAGAAAAAAATCGAAGAAATGGCATTTATAGACCCTATTACTGGACTTTATAACAAAACCTATCTGGAAAAAAATCTAAGCAATTTAACTGAGAAAACTAACTTAATTTTACTCAACATTAACAACTTCAGTTATATCAACACAGCTTATGGCTTTGACCTTGGCGACCAATTATTAATACAAATTGCGGATACGTTAAAAGCACAATTTAAAAGCTCTCAGCTTTATCGCCTAAACTCCGATGAATTTGCCTTTGTTATTAATGAAACAATAAATACTGAAGCTTACATCAATAGTATTCAAAAATATTTTTACTCCGTTGTTTTTCAAATAAAGGATGTCACTTTAAATATTTCATTTTCCTATGGCGCAACGTATGGCATAGAAAACCTCTTAAAAAGTAGCGCCCTTGCTTTAAAACAAGCCAAACAATTAGGTAAAAATCGTTATCATATTCTTAACGATGCAGATGCCAATAATGATGAATCACAACATAAAGCCTTTATTGCAGCCAATAATATGCTGCACGATGCTCTAGAAAACGATCAAGTAGTGCCATTTTTTCAAGGAATTTATAATAACCAAAGCAATGAAATCAAAAGATTTGAAGTATTAGCCCGTATAAAACAAGGTGACAAAATTATTACGCCCTATCACTTTATCGAGCCAGCTAAACTTTCAGGTCTATTACCTAATATCACTAAGATCATGATCGATAAAAGTTTCAAAATCATGGCAAATAATGACTTTAGTTTTTCGATTAATATTACTGGAGATGATCTTAGTAGAAATTACTTAAGTGATTTTATTGAGCAAAAACTAGCCCAGTACAAAATAGCCCCCGCTCGCGTTATTTTAGAAATTCTTGAAGGCGTCAGTTCTAGCGGAAAAAAGAACCATATCAAACAATTAACCGACCTTAAAAGCAAAGGACTATCACTTGCTATTGATGACTTTGGTGCCGAATATTCAAATTTTGAGCGTATTTTAGATTTAGAAATTGATTTCTTAAAAATCGATGCAAAATACATCAAAAATATTGATACCGACGCTAAAAGCTTTGAAATTGTACGTGCTATCACTTACTTTGCTAAGAACTCTAATATTCCTTGTGTTGCTGAATTTGTGCATAGTGAAGCTGTACAAACAATCATCCATAATTTGGGCATTGATTTTTCACAAGGCTACTACTTCTCTGAACCTGAGGAGTTTCCACAGGACAAAGCAAAAACTAAGTCGAAGAGTTAAATACCCTCAAAGCTGACATAGCGTTTAACCCTCAATAGACTCTATTTTTTTAAAATCTGCTAAACAACAGCGCCCTGAAGGATTTTTAATCGCACAGGCACATAAACTAGCTTTGGTTTTCTGCACCACAAATTGTTTTATTTTTTCAGCACTATTATTCCCTAGCGCCTCAATATAAACCGCTTTATCAATATCAAAACAATAACAAATTTTTTCAGCTCTGTTTTCATCAAAGACACTTATTTGCCGCTGAGTGATTCGCTTGTTATTGGCTGAAAAATAAACAAGGGAACAAGCCGCATCGCTACAAAAATAATACTCACTTTCTTCAGCGCCCAGTACATGAGGAAATTTTAAATGGTGTAACACCGTTTTAAAGCCGACTGTTTTGCTGGTATTGCCACATTTAGGGCAGTTTTTTGTCGATGAACAGCTTCCTTGTGAGCAACAGTTTACTGACATTATTGATACTTCCCATTTAATTGCAAAGAAACTGCTTTTAAGGCAGGCATATTAAAATGCTTGTAATAATTATTCACTGATGTTCTGCGTATTCAAAAGTTGATAAGCTAAAAGGCTAAACCAACATTGTTGGGGTTCAACCTACGCACTTAGCAAAGGCACTCTGTAGGATGCGGCAAAGCGTAGCGTGCCCATCTTGCGGTGTGATGGGCACGGGATAAAGCCCCTTTACCCATCCTACTTTGAAAAAACGAGTCTTATTCATTGGTCGTCAACAATGCGTAACATCAGTTATTCATAATCAATTGATTACAAAATATTTCATTTATGCATCATAACATTTAATCTGTTTTCTTTGCTCTAGGGTGCGCTTGGTCATACACATCGGCAAGGTGCTGAAAATCTAAGTGGGTATAGATTTGTGTGGTACTAATATTTTCATGCCCTAGTAACTCTTGAACACTTCTTAAATCTTGACTAGCTTCTAATAGATGCGTCGCAAAGGAATGACGTAGCATGTGTGGGTGCACGGACTCAGATACACCTTTTTTGATGCACCACTGTTTTAAGCGTAATTGAATACTGCGGTTACCTAGCCGTGTACCTTTGGCACTGGTAAAAACAGCTTGTTCACTATTGGATTTACTAGGCCTCACTGTTAACCATTTTTGTAATGCTGTCATGGCTTTTTTACCCATAGGTAAGCGACGTGACTTACCACCTTTTCCTTGCAGAACAGTAACTTGCCCTTCTTGCAAATCAATATCAATTAAATTTAACGCACTCAACTCACTTAAACGCAGACCTGATGAATAAAATAATTCAAACATAGCAACATCGCGTATTTCTAAAACAGAGTTAGCGCCTGCATCAAGCAATCCAGATATCTGATCCACATCCATGGTTTTAGGTAATTTTCGTGGCTGCTTAGGTGCTTTTACATGTTGCGCAGGGTTTTCAGTAGCCAACTCCAGCTTCATTAAGAATATATATAAACCGCGAATAGCGGATAGCTCTCTTTGTAAGCTAGTGCTGCCGATACCATTCCGGTGACGATTGGCAATATGCTTTAACACCCATTCATGACTTAATTCTGTCCACACCGTTAGCTCATTAAGGTCACAAAATTCGGAAAACCGTTTAAGGTCTCTTTGGTAACTTTTAACCGTATGCTCAGAAGCACGCTTTTCTACTTTTAACTGCTGAATAAAATCAAGCAGCTGCTGTTTTGCAATTGACTTCATTTGTGGGGTAAAGTTTTAGAGTGGTTAATTTAAATGGTTTTTCGGACAGGTCAAAATTAGCAGGATGGGCAAAAGGGCTTTATCCCGTGCCCATCACTTATACTGTAAAAGGTGGGCACGAAAAAGCCTTTGCCCACCCTACGACTTATTACCTATCATTAATGACTATTAGCTTTATTTTTTTAATAAAGCAATAAAACGCGTCCCGACAATTTCACTAATTTGCGTTAAAAACAAGCGCCCCATATCTCGGCTAAAGCGTTCTGCATTCCGACTACCAATGGCAATAATGCCTTCTATTTCTAAAAAAGCCATCGGGATGATGGCGCAAGATTGTACTTCTAAGGCCTGAGAGCCAAATAGAAATTCGGCTTGCGCTAAGGTAGGCCTGCCGCAAGAGGAATGATTACTAGTTAGCTCTTTAACAAAATGCGCTAAACCTTCGCTTCCTGCAGGTACAAAAACATCAGGCATGGCGGTATCTACCTGCTCTTCAGAAATAATTCTAAGAGCAAAGAAATCAGTTAAAAAACACTCCTTCAATACCTCATCTAAATTAGCAATCGCAATATCTAAAGTATCTGCTTCTAAAACAGCCAAGGTTAATTCATGCATTTTATTGGCTGAATCATCATTATTTCTGGCAATATCAATGAGTATATTCAACTCATTTTCCATTTCATGATGTCGATTACGAAATAGCTCTAACTGCTTAGAGACTAATGAAATCGCACTACCACTAGGGTGCGGAATGCTTATTTTCTCCAATAATTCTAAATGCTCACTAAAAAAATCTGGGTTATCTTGTAAATAGCCTTCTACATCACTTGCTTGAATTTCAGTCATAACTCGATACTTCCTTCAAAAACATTAACAGCAGGACCTGTCATAAAAACAGGAAAATCACGCCCTGTCCAATGTATTTTTAATGTCCCACCTGGCAGTTGAACTGTCACATCATTATCTAACAACTTATGCTCTATGCCGATCACAGCCGCAGCACAAGCACCACTACCGCAAGCTAAGGTTTCGCCTGCGCCACGCTCATAAACACGTAGTTTAATATGATTTCTATCCATTATTTGCATAAAGCCGATATTAGCTCTTTCTGGAAAAAATGGATGACTTTCTAAAGCTTCGCCTAAATTATCTATCGGGCTATTAATATCGGTCACTTGTAAAACAGCATGTGGGTTACCTAAGGAAACCGCGCCAAAGGCTTTTTCTACGCCATCCACATCCACCGTATAAAACTTTTCTTCTTGTTCGGCTTTTAAGGGAATTAATGCCGGTTTATGTCGTGGCTTACCCATATTAACGGTAATCAAGCCGTCATCATCAAAGGTTAATAGCAATTGCCCCGAGTGCGTATCGACCAAGATATTATCTTTATAAGAGAGCTTTTTATCGCGTACAAATCGCGCAAAACAGCGCGCACCATTGCCACATTGTGCGACTTCACTGCCATCTGCATTAAAAATCCGATAACGAAAATCAGCATTCGAATGCTCAGCTAAGGCCACTAATAAGATTTGATCACAACCTATACCGAAATTTCTATCGGCAATAAAACGAATTTGTTCCGGTGTTAATTCAATTTCTTGACGTATGGCATCAATAACAACAAAGTCGTTACCCAAGCCATGCATTTTTGTAAATTCAATGTTCATATTAGCCCCTTATTAAGGTAACAAATGCTCACCTAGCATCAACTGCTCTATGCTTTCTCTTTCACGAATCACATGCATTGCTACGCCATCCACCATAATCTCTGCTAAACGTGGACGAGAGTTATAGTTAGAACTCATGGTAAAACCATAAGCGCCTGATGAGCGAACGGCTAACAAGTCACCTGGCTGTAATGCTAACAAGCGCTGTTTACCCAAGAAATCTCCTGTTTCACACACTGGCCCAACAATATCCCATTCTTTCTCTTCTGTTGCACTGCCTAATTGCACAGGGATAATCGCCTGCCATGCGCTATACAATGAAGGACGAACTAAATCATTCATCGCGGCATCAACAATGGCAAAATTTTTGTATTCCGTTGGTTTTAAGTATTCCACTTTAGTAACAAGAATTCCAGCATTTCCCGCAATAGCACGGCCTGGCTCTAATAAAATTTCTAAATCATTTTCACCTAAGCGCTGTAAAATTTCTGTCACATATTCTGCTGGCTCAGGCGGTGTTTCATCATCGTAACAAATGCCTAAGCCACCACCTAAATCAAGATGATGCAGGATAATACCTTCTGCTTTTAATGCAGCAATCACTTTTAAAACGCGATCTAACGCATCTAAAAAAGGGCGTGTTTCTGTTAATTGTGAACCGATATGACAATCAATACCAACAATTTCAATATGCTCCATGGCTGCAGCACGCTGGTACTCAAGTAACGCTTCATCAATATTAATACCAAACTTATTTTCTTTTAAGCCGGTAGAAATATAAGGATGTGTTTTTGCATCCACATCAGGGTTAACACGAAATGAAACAGGGGCTTTAACACCTAGTTCACCGGCAATTTGGTTGATTCTGTCGAGTTCGCCTTTTACTTCAATATTAAAACAACGTATGCCGATTTCTAAAGCGGCTTTAATTTCATCGGTACGTTTTCCGACTCCTGAAAAAACCACTTTTTTAGCATCACCTTTAGCGGCTAAAACTCGGTGTAACTCACCTAAGGAAACAATATCAAAACCAGAACCTAAGCGTGCAAAGGTATTTAAAATAGCAATATTCGAGTTGGCTTTTACTGCATAACAAATTAAATGTTTTTGCTTTGCAAAAGCGGAATTAAACGCATTCCAGTGCCTTTCTAAAGTCGCTTTAGAATAAATATAGCAAGGTGAACCATGCTCAGCAACGATAGTATCTACCGCAATATCTTCTGCAAAAAGGCTGTTGTCACGATAATTAAAATAATCCATTAATGTGTCTCTTGTATTTCTGTTTCTAGCGGCATTACTAAAGGGCCTGTTTGACCACAAGCATTCAATAAAAGTCCGCAAATTAAAAGGGCTAAAAATTTAGGAAATATCATAACATTACGCATAAATAAAAGAAGGTAGCCAAGTCGCTAATAGTGGAAAATAAGCCAAAATTGCGATTAAAAGTAGCTGAATTAATATAAAAGGCACAACACCTTTATAAATTTGCCCTGTTGTGACTTCTTTAGGCGCAACGCCTCGTAAATAGAACAACGCAAAACCAAAAGGGGGTGTTAAAAATGAAGTTTGTAAATTCAAGGCAATCATAATCCCCAGCCAAACTGGATCAACACCCATTGCCAGTAAAACAGGCCCTACTATCGGTACAATAACAAAGGTGATTTCAATAAAATCTAAAACAAAACCGAGGAAAAACATCACCGCCATCACAATAAACAAAGCACCAAATTTTCCACCCGGTAAATCAGACAGTAATTCAATAATCAATTCATCCCCCTCAAAGCCTCTAAATACAAGGGAAAATAGAGCTGCACCAATAAGAATCATAAAAACCATACTGGTAACTTGTGTGGTATTACGAGTAATGTCTTCTAATACGCTTTTATTTAATGCCCCATTGATATAAGCCAATATTAATGCCCCCACAGCACCGACGGCTGCTGCTTCCGTCGGGGTTGCTAAACCACCAATAATAGAACCTAATACTGACAAAATTAACAATAAAGGCGGTAATAAACTTTTTAATATACGCCTATAAAAGCCTTTTTCATGTTGTGCTGGTTTTTCAGGTTTTGGTAATAACTCTGGCTTCAACCATGCAGTGACAAAAATATAAATCAAATACAACAGCACTAGCAATAAACCGGGAATTAACGCGCCAGCAAATAAGTCCCCCACTGAAACGGTTTCAGGTGCAAAGATACCCATATCTAATTGCGCTTGTTGGTAAGCGGTAGAAATCACATCACCTAATAAAACCAACACAATAGATGGCGGAATAATTTGCCCTAAAGTGCCTGATGCACAAATAATACCGCAAGAAATTGATGGATCGTAACCGCGCTTCAACATCGTAGGTAAAGATAATAAGCCCATCGTTACCACGGTCGCTCCGACAATACCTGTGCTGGCAGCCATCAACATACCTACAATTGTTACCGCAATACCTAAACCACCATGTAAAGAGCCAAATAATTCTGACATGGCTTCTAATAAAGATTCGGCAATTTTTGCGCGTTCTAAAACAATACCCATAAAAACAAACAGCGGTACGGCAATCAGCGTTTCATTATTCATAATGCCAAACAAGCGATTTGGCATGGCAGCTAAAAAGTCTGCATCAAAATTATCTAACAATAGGCCTAAGCCTGCAAAAATAAGCGCAACACCACTGAGCACAAAAGCAACGGGGTAACCTGATAATAACACCACAAAAACAGCAGCAAACATCCACAAGGCCATATAACTATCCATGTTTAGCACCTATTAGGTAATTGATTTTGCTTAGGACAAGGGAGACACCTTGTAAAACGAGTAAACCCGACATGAGTATTAAGCAGCTTTTAAGCAAGTAGACTAGGGGTAGACCGCCTGAATTACGTGAAGACTCTAATATTCCCCATGAATCGGCCACGTATTCCCAGCTGCCCCATAAGATGAAAAATGCAACAGGAATTAATAAAAACAGCGAGCCGAGTAAGTCAATCCATGCCTTCACTTTTGCACTACAGCGTTGATAGACAATATCCACACGCACATGCCCGTCGTGTTTTAAGGTATAGGAAGCGCCCAACATAAAAATAAGACTATGCAGATAGATGACCGATTCTTGCATCATCACCCAACTGGCATCAAATAAATAACGTAAAACAACAATACAAAAAACAACTAACACCATCACCAGACTTAACCAAGAAATCGAGCGCCCTATTTGCTCGTTAAAGGTGTCTATGCACTGCGCACTTCGTTGTGAAAGGTTGAATAATAAGCTCATAACAATGTTTTAAAATAACTGTCAAAAACATCATTATACTTGGCAAAGCAAGAGAGTGTAGCGAATAGCTAAGCTAAGTTTATGAAAAATCCTAGCCTTTAAAATAGGCAGCAATAACGCCTAGGAGAAGTTGTCCAACCATTCATTAAGCTGTTCAGCATCATCAAAACTATAACGTTGCATCACTTTTTTTGGTAGAGGCCAAAAATCGATAATTTCATCAGTAAAGTCATGCACGCCTGTTTTATACTTAACAAGTATATCCACAGCCTCTAAAGCATCTTTTTTTGAGTTTAAATCATAACCTTGCAACTCCGATGTAGTAAGAGATGCCGCTTTTTCTGGGGAAGAAAATAAACGATAAAAATTTAATAGTGAGGTCATAATAACAGCCTAAAAATAGTATAATTTGTGAGTGGATTATACCTTGCTGTGTTATATAACA
>JAQRMR010000112.1:0-6134 GCA_028599115.1 Methyloprofundus sp. | reverse complement strand
GTTATATAACATAGTTTAATTAAACCCCATTCTTTTTCTGTTAGTCACTTTAATTCTTTGGGAGTACCCTCATGAAAAAATTTATTAACCAAACTGAATCTCTATTCGATGAAAGCTTGCAAGGGTTTGCAAAAGCACATACCGACATCGTCACGCTAAACCCCGAGCCTTGCTTTATCAGCCGAAAAATTAGCAAAGATAATAATAAAGTCCGACTTATCTCTGGTGGCGGCTCAGGACACGAACCTTTACATGCGGGATTTATTGGTAAAGGTATGCTTGATGCTGCCTGCCCTGGGCAGATATTCACCTCGCCAACACCTGATCAAATGCTAGCTGCAGCAGAAGCAATTGCCGGGAATGCTGGCGTTTTATTTATCGTTAAAAACTATGCCGGCGATGTCATGAACTTTGAAATGGCTGCGGAAATGATGGAATCTAAAAACGTTTCTGTTTTAGTGAACGACGATGTTTCCTTACCTAAAAACCACAGCACAGGAAGACGGGGTGTTGCAGGCACTTTAATCGTGGAAAAAATGGCTGGAGCTGCCGCCGAACAAGGTGCATCACTAGAAGAGTGTCAATCCATTGCTGAACGCAGCAACACCAACACGGCATCAATGGGCGTTGCATTAAGTAGTTGCACCGTTCCTGCACTGGGCAAACCGACCTTCACTCTGGCTGATTCAGAAATGGAAATGGGCGTGGGTATTCATGGTGAGCGTGGCCACGATACATTACCCTTAAAACCTGCAAGTGAAATTGTAGAAATTATCGCTAATGCGATTCATGAAGATTTACAGCCCAAAGCAGGACAATTTGCTTTACTACATATCAATGGCTTGGGTGGAACACCTTTAATGGAGCAATACTTAATCTATGATTTAGCGGAAATTTATTGGCAAAAACGTGGCGTAAAAATCATTCGCTCTCTCGTAGGAAATTATACAACGTCTTTAGATATGGCCGGCGTTTCTATTACTTTAACGTTATTAGATGATGAGTTAACGGCTTTATGGGATGCGCCTGTGCATACTGCAAGTTTACGTTGGGGCTGTTAACAAAACTGGATCGCTGGCTTTAGCCTCACTACCATTAAGTTAAGCTTTTTGCGTAGGGTAAGTAGCTATGCAAAATTATTCTAAATTTTTGTAGGATGGGTAGAATGAAGTCCCCGCTTTTTGGTACGTAATGAAACCCATCAATCTTACACAGAATGATGGGTTTCACAAAAAGACGCTCTACCCATCCTACATTAAACAAAATGTTAAGATAATTCTGAACGACTACTTATGCTGAGGTACGAAGCGCAGCAATGATACAAAGATGCGCTTCGTGCCTCAGCACATCCTACCGTTTTCGCCTTAACTTAAAGGCAGCGTTCCATTCATTACGTTTTTTCTACATAAGGGGTAAATTTTGCGCTATGTTGTCGGCAGGATAAATAACGATATTTTTTATTTTCTATCGCTACCTCTATACGCTCTAAAGTCGTCTTTCTTTTACAGCGCGTTTTTTTAGCTGTAGTAGACTGGCAGCGCTCTTCACCAATTGATAAATCTTTTATTTCATCCTCTTCAACGAGACTGCTGACTTCAAGTTTAGGCTCAATTTTCGTTGTTACCTCTTGCTTACCTTCAACCGGCTCTTCTTTTGCCAGAGGTTTTGCCGTTTGCTGATTCTCTTCAGCAGCAACAGACTCACTCCTAAAAAGAAAAACACCTGCCACGACAAGAAAAACTAAGGGCATAAAATTAACGAATGAAATGTCCTGTGTTTGCGTTAATTCAACTGAACGCTGCACACTCCCTTCATTCATTAACAGATTCGATGTCGCCCGAACGGCTATTACTGAGTCCGCTGCAAAAAGCTGACTACTCAATAGCAGCCCCATTAGTATTAAGAATAAAGTTCTCAAGTGCTTTTTTATTATCATTATTTTCTTGGCCTTTAAAATTAAAATATAAAAACCCAATTAAAACACCAACTTATTCATCAAGCAACCAAAACCAGCCCCCCTCTTCAATTAGCTGTAACATAACCTTGGTGATTGAACTGTTATTTTTCAGTAGCAACCAATCTTGCTGGTTTAAACTCGTGCTTCCCGTCAGCTCTGGTAAAAATTGCACGCCATCTTTATCCACCGGATAAGCTTCGCCAGCCATAAATAAAACACCACCCTCTTGCTCTTTTATCCATGCAAAACGAAAATAAACATTACGCTGTAGCTGCTCGCCACAAGCAAATAGACGGTCAAGATCGTCCACTGTGAATGCTTCTGTGCGGTATTCCGCGGCAAGATTTTCTAAACTGGGTTTTGTTATCGTCACAAATTTAGCTAGCGCACTGGCTAGCAGTGGTTCTGCCTCATCAATCGCTTGATGCAACATTTGCTTCATCCTAAAAACGGCTTGTTGCTCTATTTCGGCGCTATTTTCCACTCGCTGTAAATCAGGATCTGCATACATGTCTTTTGCTAAGTTTTTTTCCAGCAAACTATCCACAATCGCATCTAACAGCTCAATTTTTTTCGGCGCACGAAAACCAAAAGAAAAAGTCATACATTCATCTAAAGCCACACCATGATGCGCAATATGTGGCGGCAGGTATAACATATCACCTGGCTGTAATTCCCAGCTTTGATCCGCGTTAAATTCTTGTAATATTTGTAATTCAATGCCATCGATTAATACCGCCTCATGAATCTCTTGATCCATAATTTGCCATTGCCGCGTTCCCATCGCTTGCAATAAAAACACATCATAACTATCGGTATGCGGCCCGACGCTACCAAATTTTGGCGCATAACTAATCATCAAATCATCGCGACGCCAATCAGGAATAAAACGCAAAGGATCTAACAAGGTTTGTAATTCAGGAATATGCTTGTCCACATCTTGCACCAACATCGTCCAATGCGTTTCCGGTAGTCTTGCAAAATCTTTTTCCGATAATGGCCCGCGCGTGACTTGCCACTTACCGCTAGCACCTTTCTCCTCTATCAGCCTTGATTCAACCTCATCCTCACAAGCTAAGCCAGCTAATTCATCTGGGCTAATTGGGGATGCAAAATTAGGGAATGCTTGGCGAATTAATAGCGGTTTTTTTTGCCAGTATTGTGCTAAAAAATCTTGCTGACTTAACAAGCTATTACAAAATTGCGTCATTAACCTGCCTCACACTCTTGTAATAAAACATCGGCAATAGCACAAATCATTAATTGACTGCTTCTTGCTCCGGCATCAATATGTCCCACGCTGCGCTCTTCCAAAAAAGAGGCTCTACCTTTAGTTGCCAACATATTTTCCGTTGATTCCATACCTAAAATTGCCGTTTCTTTAACCTTAATTAATAAATCAGACAAAGCATCTTCAGCGGCATTTTCCTGTAAAACAACTGCCACAGGAATTAATACATCTAACATGGTTTTTTCACCTGCTGCAGATTTACCACGCAATTTCATGGCCTCAACACCCGCTAAAAGTGCTGAAGAAAAAGCCAATGTATCAAATACTTTATCGTTACTATCTTTAGCCATCGCAACAAACAAAGTACCAAATAATGAGCCGGACGCACCGCCAATCTTGCTCATACACAGCATACCCATTTTTTTCCATGCAACCGACCATTCTAATTGGCTAATATCTGTAGCTTGTTCAGCTAAAACCTTAAGCCCACGCTGAATATTAATCACATGATCACCATCACCAATCGCTCGGTCTAATTCTGCGACTTCTTCTGCATTTTGCTCAATAACGTCATTAGCAGCCCGTATGGTTTTTTCTAAAATAAGTGGCGTAATTTGCATCATTTTTCCTATTTTTTATGGATCAATTTTCGGTAAACAGTCCCGCGCCCAAGGAGCGCTTATATTTACTTTTAGCGAGGGGAATACTATACTCTTACTCATTATTTATTGTTAATTAAGCACCGATAGACACGCTTTTTAACTTTAAAGACGACCTAACCTACTTATAAAAAATCTTATGAATACAACACAAGAAACGTTTCCTGATTGCGATTTAGTTATTTATGGCGGTCTTGGTGATTTATCTCGCCGAAAATTACTTATTTCGCTTTACCGCTTAGAAAATGGGGATTTTTTAGAGCCTGGAACACGCATTATTGCGGTTGATAGATTAGCAGAAAATACTGAAAGCTATATTAAAATTGCTTATCAAAGTTTACAAAGCTTTTTAGGTTCGCCTGTTGATGAAGCCGTATGGGAAAAATTATCTGCACGCCTGTCGTACCAACAAATGGATTTAATGAATCCAGATGAGTTTAAGGTTTTTAACGAGATCACCGACTCTAGCAAGCGTGTTATGGTTAACTATTTTGCCGTTGCACCTTTCCTATTTAAAGCCATCTGCCAAGGTTTAGAGCAATCAGGTGTACTAACTGAAACATCACGTATGGTCATGGAAAAGCCAATCGGTAACGACCTTGCTTCTTCACAAGAAATTAATGATGTCGTTGCCAGTGTCTTCAAAGAAAGCCAAGTTTACCGAATTGACCATTACCTAGGTAAAGAGACGGTTTTAAACTTATTAGCATTGCGTTTTGCTAATTCAATCTTTACCACTAACTGGGATCACAACACCATTGATTCTGTGCAAATCACCGTGGCTGAAGAAGTGGGTATTGAGGGGCGTTGGGAGTATTTTGATCAAACAGGTCAATTACGCGATATGGTACAAAATCACTTATTACAGATTTTGACTTTTGTTGCAATGGAGCCGCCAGTCAACCTAAAAGCACAAAGTATTCATAACGAAAAAATCAAAGTTCTTAATGCATTACGCCCTATCACTCTTGATAACGTCAATGAAAAAACAGTCCGTGGACAATATACGGATGGCTTTCAAAAAGGCACTGCAGTACCGGGCTATTTAGAAGAAGAAGGTGCGAATACGCAAAGCACCACAGAAAGCTTTGTTGCTTTACGTGTTGATATCGATAACTGGCGTTGGGCGGGCGTGCCTTTTTACCTGCGTACCGGTAAGCGCCTAATGAACAAACGGTCAGAGATTGTTATTAACTTTAAGCAACTACCACATAATATCTTTACTGAAAGCTATAAGGAGTTGCCTGCGAATAAGTTGGTTATTCATTTACAGCCTAATGAAGGCATTGAAGTGCAAATGCTGAATAAAATCCCTGGTATTGATGAAAATATCAAACTACAAAAAACTAAACTGGATTTAAGTTTTTCTGAAACCTTTAAAAATAGCAGCTTATATGGCGGTTATGAAAAATTAGTTTTAGAAGCGATGCGCGGCAACCCAACTTTATTTATTAGCCGTGAAGAAATCGAGCAAGCTTGGTCTTGGGTTGATTCTATTCAAGATGCATGGGCTCATGCGAATGAAGAACCTAAAGGCTACGCAGCAGGAAGCTGGGGACCTGTTGCTTCGGTTGCGCTATTAGCCAGAGACGGTCGTTCTTGGGAAGAATAATTAATGTTACGCAGCCGTAGGTCGTGTTAGCTTATTGAACGATTGAAATAACGTAACGCGACGGGTGTTTTACCTCTGCTGAGTTACGCCCGTAGGAGGGGCTTCAGCCGCGACTGAATAAAAACAGCTTGTCTGCCTGCGTACCATAAATATTTTTCGCAATTTTACTTCTTGCACTGTCTATCTGGCTGACTGATACGGGCAACAGGTCGCGGCTAAAGCCCCTCCTACTGTTAGTCATGCTTACAAGTAATATGCTTAAGTTATTGTGCTTATTTGAATAGCAAAAACACTTGCTAACGCTCTGTTATCTGATACTATCAAATAACGTTAAGTCGAGTGTTGAGTGCTATTATGTCTGAATGTTCTTTTTGTGGTGTTCTAGAAAAAAAACAGTTCCCTGTGTGCCATTCTTGTGGAACTCTTAGGTATCCTGTTGAAAAAAACTCGTCACCTTCAATTAATTTACAGCAAAAACTAAAGCTTTCAGCAACCGTTGTTGCAGCTATCATCACACCTGGAGCTTTTATTGCTTTAGCAGCACTTGAACTTAATAAACGAACTCGAAAAAATTAACCCTTATTTAGCTTAAGTTCCGTTTATTACTCTGGCTGTTCTGCTTTTCTTTGTTGTTCTTAGCTTCTGCAAACGCGCTATAATAGCCTCTGGACATTT
>JAQRMR010000111.1 GCA_028599115.1 Methyloprofundus sp. | reverse complement strand
AATTTTGGCATAAAAATCCTGTTGACCCGATAGGGCAGATTTACCTGAAAAGTTCTCTATTTCTACCCACTGTTTTAAGCGTTTATAGTTTTCTTCAATGCCCCAGCGAAGATGGTAAAGCTCCTTAAATAAACCTGCTTCATAAGTCTCAGTATCCATCAAATTTGTTATCAATACTTCAACCTCATTATTCTCCAACTAAAATGTAATACAAAAATATTGCATGTCAATCCTTCTCTTGATTTTACAGTCATGGTAGAACGGCCAGTTACCTGATCCCCTCATACAGATCCAGGCTTGCGGAACTACCGCATCCGGCTCTTCAGTTATATGAGTTGCTCGTGTAAAACACATGCCCTAATACCAATCAACGAGTATATTTCTTTTACTCTGTAATAGTCGAATAATTGCGCAGCAAATAAAGGCAAAAGACAGGACAGGACACCTTTTGTAACTTCTCATTATCAACGGGTACTGGAACGCAGGTCTTTAGCCTGCCGTTGAATCAATGCAGGCTAAAGACCTGCGTTCCATTTATTCAGGAGTTCGATCCTGTGGATAATGAGAAGTTACCACCTTTTAATTTAACCGTCTGATTGACTCCCCCAAAGCCTATCTACTTTAAATCGATAGGCTTTTTGTTTTTTACCCTAGATTTTATTCAAATCCACTTTCTTCTCCAGCAAAAATTGTTCATTAGGCTGCATTCGCGTAAAATTATGCATCCAGTCTTATATTAGTTACCACGATATTATGAACAAACTGATTTTCAGCCTAATTTACGCGATTTCTCTTTCTAGCTATGCAGCTGCAAACCCGCCAGAAAATAAAGGAAAAAATTGGAATGGCTCAGCTATTTCCAACGAAGTTATTACTCAAGTTCAAAAAGCTAAATCATCTTACAAGCAATGTGTGTACACAGAAGCACAGAAGAAAGGCTATGTAAAAATTGACTCTCGTGTCGCAACCGATGCTATTATGAAACGATGCGAACCCAGCTTAGGAAAAGTTCGTACTATCTTTATTAATGCGGGCGTACCCACAGTATCAATTGACCGATTCCTTAAAAAAACACGCGTAGATCTAACCAGAAGCATTCTTAGGTCTCTTATGTTCGCCGAAGCGGCTCGCAAAGCTGGCGCTCAATAATCACACATTTACCCCAAAATTATTATGAACAACACAGAATTCAATATAGATTTAAACCTTATCCCTACAACCTTTGATGCAATCCATGCTTATTTAGCTGCCACTGTTTTTGGACTTGCTCTTACCGTTATCATTCTTTTATTTGCCTTATTATTAGGTATGTTACGTAAATCAAAAGCAACAAAACAAAACAAGCCTACAAACAATACAGAACAAGCTATTTCAAGTACTATTCCTAAACGTGAACCTGAAGTAAAAGTAGTAGAAAAAATCGTTGAAGTTGAGAAAATTGTTGAGGTTGAAAAAATCGTACAACTGCCCGCACCTGAGCCAATCGTTCTAAAAGAATCAACACCTGATGCCGCTCTACAACTTTTAAACCTACTACAAGCTGACGCGCGCTTTATTGATTTCATTAAAGAAGATATGAGCGCTCACAGTGATTCTGATATTGGTGCAGCAGCTCGCGTTATGCTAACGGGGTGCAGCAAAACATTACAGCAACATTTTGATATTTCTGCAGTCCGCAGCGAAGAAGAAGGTAGTGCTATTACATTAGCAGAAGGCTTTAATGCAGCGGAAATTCGCTTAACAGGGAATATCGTTGGTGAAGCACCTTTTAATGGTACTTTGATTCATAAAGGCTGGAAAGTAACCAATATAAAATTACCCAAACTCACTGAAGGCCATCAAGCTGAAATTATTGCCCCTGCGCAGGTTGAGCTATGAACCACGGACTATTTTCTAACCCCACTAACACGACGGCAGCAAAATTTTCTATCGGGATTGATTTAGGAACAACACACAGTGTTTTATCTTATGTTGATATTTCTGACCCTGACAGCGATGAAATTATCCAAAAGGTTTTGCAAATTCCTCAATTGATTGCCCCAGGTGTTATTGAAGATAAAGCTCAATTACCCTCTTTTTTATACCAAGCACATGAATCTGAATTGGCTGAAGGAGAAACGGTTTTACCTTGGACCCATCAGCCCAAATTTTTAGTCGGTGAAATTGCACGTCATTTAGGTTCGAAAACACCGATCCGCTTAGTGTCTAGCGCTAAAAGCTGGCTTTGTCATGCTGGCGTTGACTGCAAAGAGCCGATTCTGCCAAGTGAAGCGCCTGATGAAGTGGAAAAAGTCTCGCCTTTTCAAGCCAGTGTTGCTTACTTAGAGCACTTATCCGCCGCGTGGAACAAACAATACCCAGAACACCCCATTAATGAACAGGAAATCACCTTAACCATTCCTGCTTCCTTTGATCCAGCTGCTCGCGAATTAACCGCAGAAGCAGCACAACAAGTTGGTTTGCAGAACGCTGTTTTATTAGAAGAACCTCAAGCAGCTTTGTATAGCTGGATAGAAAAAAGTGAGGGCGACTGGCGTAATCATGCCAGTGTAGGCGACATTATTTTAGTAATTGATGTTGGTGGTGGAACAACCGATTTATCTTTAATTGCTGTTACAGAGCAAGATGGCAACCTAGGTTTAACCCGTATTGCCGTTGGCGACCATATCTTACTCGGCGGTGATAATATGGACTTAGCTTTAGCTTATACGCTAAAAGCTAAACTTGAAAAAGATGGCGCTCAGCGCTTAGCCGCTTGGCAAATCCAAGCTTTAACTCACGCTTGTCGCGATGCTAAAGAAAACATTTTAAGCAATGATGAAGCCGATAATATTGCGATTGTTGTACCCAATAGAGGCTCTTCTTTAATTGGCGGTACCTTACGCACTGAGTTAACGCGCGATGAAGTTAACTCAGTATTACTCGAAGGATTTTTACCTGAAGTTGAAAGCCATGAGCATCCGGCTACTAACCCACGCGCTGGGTTAAGAAGCAAAGGTTTACCTTATGCACAAGATGCCGCTATCACGCGTCATTTAGCCGCTTTTTTAAGCCGTCAAGTCAATGCCCTCAGCTCAATCGAAGGGCTGGCAGTTAATGAAGACGCAAGCTTTCTTCACCCATCGGCTGTGTTATTTAATGGCGGGGTCTTAAAATCACCGCGTATTACTGATCGCCTTATGTCAGTTTTAAATAATTGGCTCAATTCAGAGCAAGCACCCAGCGCACGTTTATTATCAGGCCTAGACTTAGATTTAGCGGTTGCTCGTGGCGCAGCTTACTACGGCTATGTGCGCAAAGGCAATGGCGTACGCATTAAAGGCGGCACAGCCGCTGCTTATTATGTTGGCGTTGAAAGTGCTATGCCTGCCGTTCCGGGTATGACCCCCGAAATTCAAGCGCTATGTATTGCTCCTTTTGGTATGGAGGAAGGCAGCACTGCTGAATTACAAGGTGATGAATTTGGTTTAATTGTCGGTGAACCTGTTCGTTTTCGCTTTTTTAGCTCAAAAACACGTCGTGAAGATATTGCTGGCACTCGTTTAGAGTACTGGCAAGATGACGAATTAGAGGAACTCAACGAAATTGAAATCACACTTGCTGAAGAGGGTTATAAAGCGGGTGAAGTTATTTCTGTCCACCTTAGTTCTTTGATTACAGAAACAGGCACATTAGAACTACAAGCCGTTTCTAATCAAAATAATCAACACTGGAAAATTGAATTTGATGTTCAATCTGATGAAGGCTAATTTGTAAGGGTTCAATGTCATCACAAACAGTAACTTCAGTCATTCCTGCTTACTTCTAGCAGGAATCCTTGCCTAATAATGGGTTCTCGCATAAGCTTGAGCTCAACTTGAGCTGGGTAGCATGCGGGGATGACGAACAGTGAGGCTGTTATTGCCCTGAAATAATGAGAAGTGACAGTAATTACACTAATTTTTAATCAAAAATAAGGCTGCAAGACTTTGACTTGCCTTTCAAATGAATAAAAAATCAGCAAAATATCATATTGGTATCGACTTAGGTACGACACATACCGTTGTTGCTTACGCAGAAACACATAAAAAAAATGCAGCTATTCATATCTTTGAAATTGAGCAACTGGTTGCTCCCGGTGAGGTCTCTAGTTTAAATTTACTTCCCTCTGTTCGCTATCACCCTGCCAGTGGTGAGCTATCTGAAGCGGATATGGCATTTTCACCTTCCGGTGACTCAGCTATTATTGGTCAAGCAGCGCGTACACTCAGTGCCAAAACACAAGGCCGCTTTGTTAGTAGTGCTAAAAGTTGGCTATCCCACCCTTCCATTGACCACACTGCGGCTATCTTACCTTGGGGTAGCCAAGATGATGTTCATAAAATATCTCCCTTAGAAGCCAGTGCCAGTTATTTACAGCATGTGCGCCAGGTATGGAATCATAAAAACCCTAGCGCCTTATTTGAAGAGCAGAATATTGTTATCACCGTGCCTGCTTCATTTGATGAGTCCGCCCGATCACTAACCATAGAAGCGGCTCGTATAGCAGGCCTTCAGCATGCCCGCTTATTAGAAGAGCCACAAGCCGTCTGTTATGACTGGCTACATCGCCATAGCGATAGTTTAAATAAGACTTTAGAAAACATTAAACTGCTTTTGGTCTGTGATGTAGGTGGTGGCACAACCGACTTAACTCTGATAAAAGTCGATCACTCTCAAAAAGAACCTCAACTTTCCCGTATTGCCGTAGGCGAACACTTAATGTTGGGCGGCGATAATATTGATCTCACTCTCGCACACCTTGCTGAATCTCGAATCAATAGCGCCAATAAAAAACTCTCCAGCGCTGATCTATCGTACTTATTAGAACAATGTCGCATTGTTAAAGAGCAGCTTCTTGCTGATAATGCGCCTGAATTTCTTAATGTAACATTACTTGGCGGCGGCTCTAAACTCATCGGTGGCGCACGCTCAGCCCAGTTTAGCCGTGATGAAGTCCAAGCCATTGCACTCGATGGTTTTTTCCCTTTATCCGAAATTAATGAATTACCCGATAAAAAACGCAGTGGCGTTGTAGAGTTCGGCTTACCTTATGCCGCTGAAGCGGCCGTTAGTAAACATATTGCCGCTTTCTTAAAAACCCACCAACAAACCATTCAGTCAGCACTGAATGAAGAGTTTATAGTTCCAGATGCCCTGCTGCTTAATGGTGGTGTATTTCGTAGCCCCAAGATAAGCAAACGTACCGTTAAGCTTTTAGAATCGTGGCAAACTAAAGCCCCATTATTGCTTGAAAATCAACACCCTGAACTTTCAGTCGCTTATGGTGCTGTCAGTTATGGTTTGGCAAGAGAGCATAAAAATATCAATATTGGCGGCGGTGCATCACGCAGTTATTTTCTCTTGATTGGCTCAGAAAACGAACAACAAAGTGTTTGTATCTTGCCACGCGGTAGTGAAGAAAATAATGAAATCATTTTAAAAGATCGCCAATTTTCATTACGTTTAGGCCAGCCTGTCAGCTTTCATTTGGTGTCTTTAACGGGTGGAAAAAACTATCAAGCAGGTGAAATTGTTACTATTAATGATGATTTCCACCCACTGCCCCCTTTAGCCGTTGCTTTTGACAGCGATGATTATGGGCAAGATACAGACGTTAAAGTTCAACTATCAGCGACTTTATCAGAAGTTGGTACACTGCAAATTCAATGTATTTCAGTAGAAGAAAATACTCGCCGCTGGAATGTTCAATTTCAAATACGAAAAGCGACAAAAGCAACGCTTGCACAAAAATTACCAGATAATTTTTTACTCGCTATTGAAAAGGTTGAAGCCATTTTCGGGTCTAAATCTAAAGAGATTGACCCTAAAGCCGTCAAAAGTTTACGCGTTGATTTAGAGAAATTACTTGGGCTTCGTAATACCTGGCCTAGCCTGATTTTGCGTGAACTATTTTCTGCTTTATTAGAACGACGAAAAAATCACCGCCGTTCGCCTAACCATGAGCGTGTATGGCTAAGCTTAGTCGGTTATTGTTTACGTCCTGGCTTTGGTTATCAACTAGACAATTGGCGTGTTGAGCAGCTATGGAAGGCTTATAAAAATAAAATTCAGTTTGTTAATGAAACTCAAAATTGGAGTGAATGGTGGACTTTATGGCGCCGAATTTCAGGCGGTTTAGATACTGAATCACAAGAACTTATCTTTGATGATATTGCTAAATACATTAACCCTGCTTCCGCTCGCCAAGGTAGTGTCGCCAAGCAAGGTAAGCAAAAAAGCTACGATGATATGGTACGCTTAGCCGCTGTCTTAGAGCGATTACCTATTAGTAAAAAAGAACAGTTAGGTGATTGGCTATTAAAACGCTTACAAAAATCAAGTGAACCCGCTCAAACTTGGTGGGCAGTAGGAAGAATTGGTGCACGTGTACCCTTTCATGCTGGCCAGCACTTTGTTGTTCCACCCACTACAGCAGAGCGCTGGTTACAACAATTATTAGAAGTTAACTGGAAGAAAGTACCACAAGCAGCTTTTGCAGCAACCCTGATTGCGCGCATGAGTGGCAATCGAGCCAATGATATTAGTAGTGAAATGCAACAGCAAGTTTTAAAGAAATTAAAAGCGGCTAAAAACCCCGATGCTTGGATAGCATTAGTGGAATCGGTTAAAGAGCTTAATGCTGAAGAAGAAAAACAAATTTTTGGTGAAGCCTTGCCCGCTGGACTAAGCTTGATTGCTACCCCTTAGGAAGTTTATGCCATTTGTAATAATTTAGTGGAAACAGCACTATTCTCATCTGCTGTTTTCATTACTTTTACCTGTAGTTCATAATGCTTAGATAGCTCAATCATTTCCACTAAAGCATTGACTGCATTAACATTACTCCCTTCTAGAGCACCTGAGATCACACCAACTCTTGCATCCGCTTCAGGTGGCTCTACGCCTTTCTTCAAGTGCATAAGGCCGTCATTGAGCTTTTCTAAGTCGTCTGCATTCGGGTTTACTAGTTTAATCCGTGCAACATTCACAACCGTGATTGCCGTTTCGCCTGCGGGAACAATGCTAATCGTTCCATCACTACCGATATCAATTTTATCTGCATCAGGAATCAAAATAGGCCCATCTTCACCTAAAACAGGCTCGCCTCTTCCTGTTTGCAAAAAACCTTCTCTCGTAACTCTTAAATCACCTGCTTTGGTATAGGCTTCCTTACCCTCTTTATCCTCAATTGCTATCCAGCCCTCACCATTAATAGCAATATCTAAGTCACGTCCTGTCATTTGAATCGGGCCATTCGTTAAATCGCTGCCCGGGCGCTCCGTCATTGTGTAAACACGCGTAGGGTGCCCTGGCCCAAACACAGGCATACTACGAAATTGTTCAAAATCGGATTTAAACCCTGTCGTTTGTGTATTAGCTAAATTATTCGTATTAGAGGTTTGCGCTAACATAGTTTGCTTTGCGCCACTCATTGCTATATATAAACTACGATCCATGGTTATTCCCTACTTATTACTGCAATTATGCATTCAAGATAGTTTGTACGATGGTTTTTTCTGTGGTGATTACCTGAGCATTTGCTTGATATGCTTGCTGTGCAATAATTAAATGCACCAACTGATCCGACAAATCAACCGTAGAGCCTTCTAAAGCCCCTGATTGAATGAGACCAAAACTTCCTGTTCCTGCTTGGCCAGAAATTGCCTCACCAGAAGCAAGGCTTTCTTTCCAAGTAGTATCACCGACTTTAGTTAGCCCTTGTGAATTAGCAAATCGCGTTAAAGCAACTTTACCAAGAATTTCTATACCACCGTTACTAAACCGAGCCAGAA
>JAQRMR010000110.1 GCA_028599115.1 Methyloprofundus sp. | reverse complement strand
TAGGTGATGGCAAGACAGATATGGAAGCTAAAACAGTCGGTGCATTTTGTATTGGGTTTGGTGGGGTGGTTGCCAGACCTTTGGTACAAAAACAAGCAGATGAGTTTATCAGCGATCCAGACTTGAAGGCTGTATTGCCTTACTTACTCTAAATGGATAATGTGGAGAGAATAATGAACAAAATTAAATCAATTATTTTAGTGGCTTTTATGAGCACTACTTTTTCAGCTTTTGCAGCTGAAGGCTTTCAATTAATTACAGAAACGGAATATAGAGATCAACTCTCATTTGAGCGTCCTTATGTTCGCACCAGAGGTTTTAAGACAGTTAAGAAGGGTAGCCCTAAAATTAATATTAATAAGCCGGCTATTACAGGTAAAGTGGCATCACCGACTAACATCGAAATTAGTTTCGAGGCCGATGATGGCGCAACAATTGATGTTGAGTCTTTAGAAGTTTTATACGGCTGGTTATCTTTAAATATTACTGATCGTATTAAAGAGCATGCAAAACTATCAGCGCAAGGTTTACTTGCTTCAAATGTAACACTGCCAGAAGGCGATCATACAATTAAAATTGTGATTAAAGATAATAAAGGTAGAGAAAGTATAGAAGAGTTTTCATTTTCTATTGAAAATTAAATAGCTTATCGAGGCTGTAAAAAAATATAAGGTAATTCTTATTATTAAGTTCTAATGGTGCGTTACCTGAGTTTATGAGACACCAAGGCTCCCGGTTCTCTGCTTATTCACTTTCGGAGCGGTTTATGGGGGGCTCGGGGTGTCCTACACTCAACCTCAAAGACTCTTGATGGCTACAGAGATAACTGCTTGCCTCCCGAGCGGGCTTATAGCTCACTTCGGGTTGGAAGATTTTTCTGTCGCCTATTGTTGATTAAAAACCATCACTTTGTAAGTTCCGCTTCCTTGGTTTTTAGTGTTAGAAATTGGGATATTGTTTCGTGCTCGGATCCTAAAGCACAGCACCAATTTTTTCACCTAATTGTACTTTCTCTCCAGCAACAAACGAATCTTCCCAGTTTACTGCATCTTCACCAAATAAAGCGATAATGGTTGATCCCATATTAAAGCGGCCCAGTTCTTCGCCTTTTTTTAATTGCGGTGCATTATCAATATAGCTCCATTTGCGCACTTCTTTTGCGCTCGGAGGGGTTACTTCGCCATGCCAGACGGTTTCAATGCTGGCAACAAAAATAGCGCCAACAAGAACCAGTGCCATTGGGCCAGCTTCTGTATCAAACATAGCCACAACACGCTCATTTCTTGCGAAAAGGCGCGGCACTGAATTAGCCGTTGCACCATTAACGCTAAATAAACGGCCGGGAACATGAATCATTTCTGTTAAGGTGCCATCCATTGGCATGTGTAAGCGGTGGTAGTCTTTAGGAGATAAATAAATAGTAGTGAATTTACCATTTTTAAAAGGAGCAGCACGTTCTTCGTCGCCACCTAATAAATCAACTGCTGTATAGCTCATGCCTTTAGCTTGGATAATGTCGCCTTCAGTAATGCTTCCAGCTTGGCTAACTGCACCATCTGCAGGGCATGCAATAGATTTAGGTTCGGTATTAATAGGTCGCACGCCTGCTTTTAATTCGCGTGTGAAAAATTCATTAAAACAGTGGTAAGAATTAATGTCTGGATTTAAGGCCTCATCCATATTAACGCCATAATGAGCAATGATTTTACGAATAAAAAGATTTTTCCAGGCTTTATTTTTGCTGAAAGTAAACTTACGCATTAATCGAGATAAAGGATGATGCGGTAAAATATATTGTGGCAGGGTGGTTAGGCTTTCTTTAAATGTCATGATGATTTGGTGTTTTTATTAGATTTATCACTTAAATAATAAGCAAAAGCGATGACTTCAGCAACAGCGGCATAAAGCTCTTGAGGGATGTCATCACCTAAAGGGACTTGAGCTAAAATTTGTGCAAGTTCAGGGTTAGACTGCAGTGGGATATTGTGTTCTTCAGCAATTTCTAAAATCTTAGCGGCGGTTAAGCCTTTGCCGGTTGCGGTTACTTTTGGCGCACCCTTACCGTCATATTTTAAGGCAACAGCAACATTAAGATCTTTAGGGGCGCTAGACATAGTACTGAAATTATCTGCCCTTTTATGGAAAAGGGCAGATAAAGCTTATTAAAGTGAGTAATTGACGTTATTTTGAGCGTCTCTCGGCTCATGTTTTCTCTTGATCGTTTGATTTTGGCGGTCTTGTTGATATTTACCAATCATTTCACCCCAAGTGGTATATTTTTGGTATTCAGCAAATCCTTCTGCTCTACGCGTTAGAAAAACTTCCTTGCCAGCAGCAATTAATTCTTCAGGGTTTTTACCACCAACAATATCTAAAAATTCTTTATTATTTCTGTAGTAGTCACGAATAGCCCAATAAGATAGCTCGAAAGGCACGCGTAAATTTTGCGGTAAACGGTTTTTTATTCTATTAACAGATTTTAAAGAGGACTTAAAGCTACGACCGTTGATTTGATCGCCGCTAGTGCAAGCAGTCGATAATAAAAGGGCGATTGATATGAATATGATGGAAAAAATGCGCATTTTAAAGATTCCTCGCAGTAAATGATTTATTTTTATTATAATGATTCGTTCAAGGTGAAAAACTAAGGTTATTGGCAGCTAAAGGGGAAAACTTTATCGCGATGGCCTAGTAAATTACCAAGTTATTATATTACATAAGCCAATATTAATGCTGGAATTTATTACAACTTTAAAGCACCGTTATCAAACAGTTCAAGTAGGGGAAAAGGCTGAAAAATGTACTGAACAACTGACATTTATTGAAGCTTTTTTACAAAAAACAGAGTTGGATCGTTTGCCTATTAATATCGGCGTTATCGGGCCTACGCAATCGGGAAAAAGCTCAGTTGTTAACCTTTTATTAAATCAAGAATCAGCAGGAGTAAGCCCTCTAGCAGGATATACGGTACATCCTCAAGGTTTTTCAATCGCACAAAAAGCGGATGATTTAATTGCCATCAAACATTACTTTGCTGATATTGAAGAAGTCCCGCAATCCTCATTAGATCACCAGCAATATGATTGCTACTCATTAAGTGCATGCCAGCAGCATCACTTGCCGGCTTGTATCGTTTGGGACACCCCCGATTTTGATTCTATTGATGCACAGTCTTATAAAAAATCCGTGTTAAAAACAGTCGCTTTAGCGGATATATTAGTGCTGGTAGTCAGTAAAGAAAAATATGCTGACCAATCTGTTTGGGATGTTTTAGAACTAATTGCGCCTTTAAAACAACCCATTATTGTGGTTCTTAATAAGTTAGTCCCCGATTCAGAAGCACTTATTATTGAATCCTTTACGGAACGATGGCAACAGCTCAGAACTGACAAAACTCCGGAAATTATGCCTTTTCTTTTTACCAAGGGCGGTTTAGTAGAAGAGCACCAAGAAGCACTCAATCGCTTAGTTAAAACTCATATTAAGCAGGTTCAGCGTAAAAACCAACAGCCGCTTGCAAAGCAATTTATACAAGCACATTGGGATGATTGGCTGGTGCCGATTAAAGCAGAGCAAATAGCTGAAGCACAATGGTTAGCACTTATTGAAGCAGTATTAGAAGAAGGCTTAGACAACTATAAGCGTGATTATTTAGATCACCCACATCATTATGATACCTTCCAAAATGCTTTAGCCCGCTTACTTACCTTGCTAGAGGTTCCGGGAGTAGCAAAAGTATTGGGCAAAAGTCGGCGCATACTCACTTGGCCGATGAGAAAGCTATTTTCCAAAGGTCGCTCTAAAATGAGCGCTGCTTTTCCTGCGACGCAAGAAACCGTGGTGTTACAACAAATTGCGGAACACCTTTTATTGCAAGTGGGCGATAAGGTACTCAACCAAATCGACCCCGCACAAGGTTGGTGGAAATTAATTAACCAGCAGCTTAGATTGGATAAAGCGCATATTCTGCAACAGTTTGAACAAAAAACATTTGATTACCATGAAAATTTCAAACATGAAATTGATGAAACCGCGCAAGGTTTATACCGCAAACTAGAAGAGCACCCCGCGATTTTAAATAGTTTACGCGCAACACGCGTTACTGCTGATGCGGCCATGCTAGTTTTAGTCTTACAAGCGGGTGGAATAGGGTTGCATGATTTATTGATTGCTCCTGCTATGTTGTCGCTAACGGCTTATTTAGCAGAAAGTGCTGTCGGTGGCTATTTGCACAAAGCAGAACAGCAACTCAAACAGCGTCAATTAAAAGCCGTACAGCAGCAACTATTGCAACAGGTTATTCAGCAATCTTTAAAACAATTACCTGAAAAAATGACCAGCACACATTATTTTAATATTTCTACCCAGCAACTTGCTGAAGTAGAAGCACAACTAAAAGAAAAACCTCATGGCTTACGATTATTCTGATTTAGTACAGCAAGCCCAAAACTGGGCGCAACAGCTTGTTACGAATAAGTGGTTGTCAGAAGCAGAAGCCGAACCTTTACTGAATGATGATATTCATGCGGTACAAGGCTTATTTGATGCCAGCGTGGAGCCGCCTTTAGTGGTCGCTTTTTTAGGCGGAACAGGAGTAGGCAAAAGCAGTCTGCTTAATCGCTTAGCGGCAAAAGAGATCGCCAGAACAGGCGTGGTCAGGCCAACCTCTAAAGAAGTTACCTTATTTCATCATGCTGATATTCATATCAACCAACTGCCGGAAGGTTTTCCGCTAGAGAAAATACGCATAGACAAACACTTTGAAGAAAAAAATAGGCATATTATATGGATTGATATGCCTGATTTTGACAGCACAGAACAAAGCAACCAGCGTATAGTCTTAGATTGGTTACCGCATATCGATGTCCTAATTTATGTGGTTAGCCCAGAGCGCTACCGAGATAAGAAAGCATGGCAGTTATTATTAGCAGAAGGCGGCAAACATGCGTGGGTTTTTGTTTTAAACCAATCGGATCGCGCACAACCAGAACAGTACCAAGATTTTAAGCAACAATTGCATAAAGCGGGGTTTGATCAACCTTTAGTCTACCAAAGCTGTTGTATCGACGATAATATGAGCGATACAGCCGATGAGTTTAGTGCTTTGCAGGCGATGATGCAGACATTAGCGACGCAGAAAACGGTGCAACAACTTGCAGTACGCAGCGAAAAGGCTCGTAAATCAGAATTGATTCAAGCACTCAATATTCAGCGTAATCACTTAGGTGATGCAGCCTTACAAACAAAAGAGTTGAACAATTTTTGGCAGGTGCAGTGGCAAGGTTTCGGGGTTCTATTAAAAGAAGCGATGGCATTACCCATGCAGCAATTAGCACAGAACTATGCGCTTAATAGCACAAATTTATCTTGGCAAGCCGAGCAAAATCTATGGGATACTTGGGCGCAAACACGATTCATTGATACTTTAGATAGCCTAACTCTGCAAGCGGATTCCTTAGGCTTACCCATTAATCCACTGAAGAAACCTTTAGAACCGCTACGCAGTGAGATAAAAACGACTATTCAAGAAAGTGTTTTATTAGAAGTGCGGAAATCTTTAATTAAACCGGGTAATAAACTACAAAGAGCGGTATTAAAAATTTCAGCGATTGCAGAGATTATCTTACCTATCGCTGCAATGGCTTGGGTTGGGTATCAAGCTTTTATTCATTTTTACCAAAGTAGTTTGATGGACAAGCCGCAGTACTTAGGCATCGATTTTGCAATTAATAGCGGAATGCTCATTGCGATTGTTTGGCTTTTCCCCTATTTTTTGCAGAAAAAACTTAAACCCTCACTGGAAAAGGCAGCTGCAAAAGGATTAAGGCGCGGGTTAGATAAAGCACTGCAAATAATCGACCTAAAAGTTTTAGATGCTATAGATGAGTACGAACAGCAACGACAAGCTCAACACAAACAGGCTTTAGAGATTATTGAGTGCTGTAAGCAAGAAAGCACTAAAAAAATAGACGACAAAGAGTCCGGTGAATTATCCCGCCTACTCTTGCCTTAAGAATTAATCATCATCTCCACCAAAAACTTGAAACCAAGTCCAAATAGAAACTAATGATGCAACTAATACATAAGCATAGCTAGCTGTTAACCTTAGCAAAGTATTGCTAGGGTCGTGCGCTAAGGTATCTCTCAAGCCAGGAGTAATAAAGTAACTCCAAAGTAAAGCAGGAACAAAAAAAGATAAAAACCCAATTAAAGCTTTTGGGACGGGATTTTCATTCGCCTCTAATGCAGAGCGAATAAATAGAACAACAATAATAAGTGCAGCAAGCGTACCAGGCATGATAATTCCTTGGTGATGAATAAAATTGAATAATAGCGTGTGTAAGGGATTATTGTCTAGTGACCTGTTGTAGCAGGTTAAAAATAATTATGCTTGATCAAGGCGCTCTTTATAAGG